>DATMSL010000046.1:0-7226 GCA_035565435.1 Dyadobacter sp.
ATTTGTACAAGGCCGCGGTGATACGCGAGGCTACTTCTTTTAGTGAGGTGTTATCCGAACTCGCCACACATCCCCAAGACCTCGTGATTCTGGATGTTCAGATTCCTGAGGGCCAGGGATTTGAAATGATCGGAGCAATGCGTGCTGTTCAGAAGAATGTGAATATCCTTATTTTCTCCGCCATTGAGGAAAGAATTTACGGGATACACTATCTCCGTGCAGGCGCGAACGGTTTTGTATCCAAAAATTCAGAAACCGGAGATATTCGTACGGCGATCCTGTCCGTCGCGGATACCGGCAGATATGTGAGCCCGAGAATTAAAGTTGAGCTGCTGAACCAGCTCGACAAACATAATTATCGGGCCGACAATCCGCTCCTGGATCTTTCAGCCCGTGAAATAACGATCATGGACATGCTGATCGACGGATTCTGGATTAAGGAAATAGCATCAAAACTGGATCTGACCGAAAGCTCCGTCAGCACTTACAAGGCACGGCTTTTCGAAAAACTTCAGGTGACCACGCTGATCGAACTGTTCCAGAAGGTAAGCCACTACAAGGATATGGATTGAAGATTTTGTTCGGCAACAATATCCTTGTACTGTAATCCCCATTCGTTGATCCGGTCGATAATGGGCATGATCGTACGCCCCAGGTCGGTCAGCGTATATTCGGTATAGAGCGGAAAACCGGCCGACTGGCATTTCTCAACGATCCCGCTCGCTTCCAATTCGCGCAGCTGCATATCGAGCACGCGAGGGGTCGCGCCTTTGATTTCCCGGTGCATTTCGCTGGGCCTGCGAAACCCGCGCTGGATGGCGTCGAGCAGGCAAGGCTTCCATTTTGCCCCGAAAACTTTCATAGCGATGGTAATGCCGCATTCCAGATCTTCTGGTGTTTTCCGCTGATACATGGTGCTGATGAATGAGTGGATCGGATGTCTTTTTATTCAGCCCAATTTACTCAATACCGAATAAATTTTCGGTTACCGAATCTTTTTTCGGTAATTGATTGCCGTCCGCGAGCTCCCGAATTTTGTGCCCATCAATTCAAAACGAACAGAAAATGGATACAAAACAAATCACCATCATAGGGCTGGGACAAATGGGAACACGGCTTGCCGAGCTGTTGCTTGCACAAGATTATTCTGTCTCCGTCTGGAACCGCACCCGGGCAAAAGCGGACGCGATTGCCGGCGTAAAAGTATTTGAGAACCTCGAAGAAGCGATCCGTCAGAGTCCGCTAATTGTGATATGCGTTCTGGATTATGAAGCGGTACATCGTATCTTCGAAAGTATCATGGATAAATCCATCCTGACCGGCAAAACGCTGATCAACTTCACGACCGCTGATCCTCAGGAGGCCGAACAGCTTGAAACAATGTTGGCCGACCTGAATGCAGGGTATATCAATGGCGCCATCCAGGTCGCGCCCGACCAGATGGGCCTGCCCGAAACCACCATCATCGTTTCCGGCAAGAATGAACATTTCGACCGCAGCCGCGATGTTTTGACTGTCTTCGGAGGGAATATCAAACACCTCGGCGACCGCGCAGCGCTGGCTTCCGCAATGGACCTTGCCACACTGACCTGGCTTTACGGATCTTATACCGGCCTGATCCACGGCATGGTCCTTTCACAAAAAACCGGGCTGTCGCTCAATGCATTCAGTGAAATACTGGGCGAGATCACTCCCGGATTTACCGAGTTTTTTAAACATCAGATCGGTGTGGTGGAAAAGGGTGATTTTACGATCAGTCAAAGCCCGCTGTCGATCAGTGTGGCCGCTATGCAGCGCATTTATAATGCATTCCGGAATGCGGGTGCGCAACCCGCTTTTATTAAAACCATCAGCGACTTGTTGCAAAAGGCTGAGTCCGGCGGTCTCGCAGATCAGGAGCTTGCCGCATTGGTGAAAGTGGTGGAATAAATGAATTACCACCTTCTCCGGGCTTAAAGGCTATGGAAAAATCAGCGCTCTGATATGAATCTGAAAGGCGTGAGCAGGCACATCGCCAATCCGCTTTCGGTGATTTCGCGCCGTTCGCTGTAAAATAAAGAATGCCCCAGGGCGCCGCATCAGATAAAGAAATACCGATGCGTCCCCTGGGGCTTTTACATTGATGAAGTGTTTAATGAACCGCAAACTGGCCCGGCTCGTAGCTTCCGGCATCGGTGCGAAAGGCGATATTGAAGCGGTTGTAGGAATTGATAGTAGTGATCGCGAGCGTCAGGTCGATAATCTCCTCATCGGTAAAATGCGCATTGACAGCGTCAAACACTTCATCGGTAACTTCGCGATTTTTCAGCAAGGTCACGGCTTCGGCGTAGGCCAGCGCGGCGCGCTCCCGGTCGGAGTAAAAAGGTGCTTCCCGCCATGCATTCAGCAAATACAGCCGCTGCTCGGTTTCTCCTTCCACGCGCAGGTCTTTGGAATGCATATCCAGACAGAATGCGCAGCCATTGATTTGCGATACGCGGAAGTAGATCAGGTTTAAAAGACGTCGCTCTACCTGTGATTTCGCCAGGTAACCGCCTATTCCGTACATGGCTTTCAATGCTTTTTGTCCTTTTTCCTGAAAATTGATTCGTTGTTCCATGGTAATGTTAATGATTGAATGATTGAATGATTGAATGAGTGAATGAGTGACCGGGTCGCCGGTGCGATGTCTCGATGACTATTTTTGACTACCAATGACATCCTGACTAAATATTCGGTCATTCAAATTCATATCCATGACGAACGGCTTTCCCCGGACTGGACAATGAGAAAAAAAAAATCTGCGATTTTTTTGGGCGGTGTGGCGAGGGTAGATTCAGATGTTAATGCGACTTTACAATTACATAACATTTCAATAACATCCTGGACAAGTAGATCCTCTTCTTTTGCGGCAAATTTTGTTTAACCAACAACATGCTCATGCATAAGAGATTTTTACTTCCTATTATCCTGACATTGCTTTGCTGCTTCGGTAACATCGTAGTGTTGAGAGCTCAAACAACGCAGGCGTCGATTTCCGGTACAATAACCGACGACCAGAATGCAGCACTGGCGGGCGCTACCGTTCAGGTTAAAAACGAATCAACAGGCTTTACGACAGGAACCGTTACCAACGCAAAAGGTGAATATGCTTTTAAAGAACTCCCATTGGGCGGTCCTTACACGGTTACAACTACTTACGTCGGCTTTGGCGAACAAAAACTGACGGGTTACCTCCTGCACCAGGGCGATGCCGTGAAAGTCAGAATGAGTATGAAAGAAGCCGGTCAAACACTTGAAGTGGTAAGTGTGGTAGCATCAGGTATCAAAAACAAAATTGAAAACCTGGGCGCTTCAACAGCTATTTCAGCACGGGACATTACCCGTCTGCCGGTGAACGGACGAAACTTCACGTCACTGATGGACCTTTCGCCATTGAGCCGCGGCGGTAATATCTCCGGTCAATTAGGTTCGTCTACGGGCTATACGATTGATGGTATGAGTTCCAAAAACCCGACTTCCGCAGGTTCTACCACTAGCCGAAGCGGAGCTCCTTACTCAATTTCGATTGAAGCGGTGCGTGAATTTCAGGTGGTTACCAATCAGTACGATGTTACTTACGGCCGCAGCGGCGGTGGTACTATCAGCGCAGTAACGAAATCAGGAACCAACCAACTGAGCGGCAGCGCATTTAACTATACACGTGCCGACTGGTTGTCGAGCCCTTATGATATTCGCGGCAACAAAATCAATAACAAATTCTCTACCAATCAGTTTGGCTTCTCCCTGGGCGGACCGATCCTGAAAGACAAATTGCATTTCTTTGTGGCCTGGGATCACCAGCAAGACAGCCGTCCATTGATCATCGCCGACATTCTTAGCCCGGTAGACGAAAACCGTTTCAATGTAACCCGCGCTACGCTCGACCAATTCGTCAATATCGCCCGTACCAAATACGGCATGTCCGATAGCCAGCAGTTCGGAACATTTGATAAAAAACGCGGTTCCGACGCAGCATTTCTTCGTCTCGACTGGCAGTTGAACAACAGAAACCTTTTGACGATCCGCAACAACTACACCAACGACCGCAACAAGCTCGGTCTGGCGGATAACACGAGGATCAACGCGTATGAATCTTACGGAAACGACTTCAACCAGGACAACAGCCTGCTCGCGTCTCTCCGTTCGACGCTCAATTCGAAAATAACCAATGAGCTGAAAGTGCAGCATTTGTTCGTGAAACAAAAAAGTGCTCCCGGTGATCAGCTTCCGGCCGCCAACATTCCGAGAGCTATCGTGGAGAACGTCAATTCTGTACTGAGCGACGGAAGTTCCCGCGCGACCGACATCCAGATGGGTGGCCACCGTTTTGCTCAAGAGCGTTTCACCAACCATGTAGTTCAATTAGTAGATAATCTATATTACAACACCGATAAAGTAGAGTATACTTTCGGGGTGGATATGATGATGACCCGTTCGCATTCAACCTATGGTTCGGAAGTGAACGGCCGTTTTCACTACAATGTGGACGCCGCCGCGGGTAAAACCTCTCTCGACCAGTTCAATGACCTGAAACCTTACCGTTACTACCGTGAAGTACCTTTGATGGACGATTGGTCGGTGAAAGGCACGATCTGGAATGCAGGTGTTTATGGTCAATTAAAAACAAGCCTCGCTACCGGTCTCGACGTAGTAGCCGGCCTGCGCTTTGATTACGCACATTACCCAAGCTCGCCTCTCAACCAGACTTTGTATGATGCGCTGAAAATCCGCACCGACAACAAGATTAAGTCGTTTGTCGTACAGCCCCGGGTACAGTTCACCTGGGATGTGAATGACAAGCATACCGATATCTTCCGTCTCGGTGCCGGTGTGTTCGCTTCGGACATCAACAACTACATAGTGATCAACAACCTGACATTTGATGGAAAACACCTGGCGACCGTCGACGTACGCAGCCCGAATATCCCTACCCCTGATTTCGCAGCTTACCGCGCCAATTACAACAGCATTCCGACTTTGTCGCAATTCCAGTTGCCGACAATCAATACCAATGCTAAAGATGCACGCGTGCCCATCATTTACAAGGCCAACATTTCCTACAATAAATACCTGACCGATAAGCTGAAAGTGGGTATTGCAGGTTACATGAGCCTCGGCCGCAACAATTATATGTACGTGGACAGAAACATGGTCGACGAGCCATTCTTCCGCCTGGCCAACGAGGGCAACCGCGGCGTATTCGTGCCAGGAGGCGACAAAATGCCGACCAACGGTGCCGGCGACTGGTTGCAGGGACGCAAGGCCACGCAGTTCGGCCGGGTACTGGAACTGAACAGCGAAGGAAAAGTGAATGCGTTCTCTGTTGTAGCGGATGTGAAATACCAGTACTTCCGCGACGGGGAGATTACGCTAAGCTACACTTACAATGATGTGAAGGACAACACTTCATTCAATGGTAACGTAGCGAACAGTGCTACCCTTTCATTGCCGGTACGGGACGATCCGCGTAACCTGAGCCTGATGTCCTATTCCGACAACCAGTTCCGCCACAAAATCGTATTCTACGGCTCGCTGCCTAGCTTCTGGGGTATTAATGTAGGCGTGCGCTATTCGGGAATCGGTGGTACCCGCTATACCCTGCTCTCGGGCGGTAACACCAACGGCGACTTTGTAGGTACCAACGACCTGGCATTTGTTTTCGACCGGAACGACCCAAGCGTACCCGAAAACGTGCGTAGCGGTCTTCAGGCTATCCTCGACAACAAGGACGCAAGTCAGAGCATCAAGGATTACATCATTAAGAACTCGGGCAAAATCGCGGAAAGAAACGGTGGTATCAATGGCTTCTACGGTGTGTTTGATGTTCGCGCATCGAAACGCATCCGAATCGCCGGAACGCATGCGATCGAGGTTTCTGCCGATGTATTCAACTTCGCCAACTTCCTCAACAAGGATTGGGGTCGCAACAAATCGCTGGGTACACAAGCGCTCTATGCATTGGGTGTCCCTGCCGCCGACGGCAAACCTGCGCAAGCCGCATTCGACAGAACGAAAAATCAATTTGTTTATCGTGTAAATACTGCCGGTGTGGTAACGCCTTCGGGTAACCCTTACCAGGTGCAGATTGGGTTGCGGTATAGTTTCTAAGGCTTCATTTAATATAATTTTCAGAAAAACCGGCTGCTTAGGCGACCGGTTTTTTCTATATAGCTGGTAATTAGCGGGATGACCTCACTAGCGTGACCGGCGAGGTTTCTTATAGATTAAAAAATGATAGATTTGAAAAAAGCGCTACCGTAACCGACTCATGATTAAACACTGATTAATTCAAATTTCCTGCAACTTATTGACAGATTTCTGCGAAATGGTCGTTAACGGGGAACAGACTACACCTGTTTTGGACCGGTTTAACCCCTGGTTTGGGCAGTTCATCACAATGGTGTTCTGTATGTTGAGTTGTCAACACTAATTTAGAGCATGTTTCAATCAGTTGGAGGTCCGTCCTCCGGAACATTAACTTCATTTAGCCATGAGTACAATTGAAATTGAACAAGAGCAGGAAATCACTCCAATGAACATTATCAGGATCGGAACAGGGTTCTGGTCTGCCAAACCGTTGCTGACGGCCATCCGGCTGGGCCTCTTCACTGAGCTGGCTACCGGCCCGCTGTTCGTATCCGAGATCCGGCAAAAACTGGGGCTGCAAAGCCACAGCTCGCTCGACTTCCTCGACGCGCTCGTAACCTGGGGGCTCATTGAGCGCCGCGGCAAAGGTTTCACCGCCATTTACCATAATTCACCGGAAGCCAACGCATTCCTGAACCGCCGCAAACCGGATTACCTTGGCAATTTGCTCGAAATGGTGAATGACGAAAAGTCCCCGCTGGCCAACAATCTCAAAGAGGTGGTCAGTGAGTCCGGTGCCCATAATTCCTGGGATCTAAACAGGTTGTTCACTATGGTTGCCTGATATTAATTATACTTATTCCCGGGGAGCGGTTTTCCGCTCCCTTAGTTTGCGCAATGCTGCTCTGAATTCCGGCGTCCAGGCTGCGACCTTCCCGTCAACCAGTTCCTGAGCAGCTGCTTCAATAATTGGACGAAGTTCTTCCAACTTTTCCGGGCTAAACCAGGCCGGAACATTACTTTTTTGATCTGTAACTTTTGGTTCCATTGATAAATAGGTTAGATTAAAAATCAGACTGGTCATTTCTTAATGAAGCAATAAACTTCTTGTAATTTCT
>DATMSL010000047.1:0-17286 GCA_035565435.1 Dyadobacter sp.
CCGATCTCCACGCTCGAAGTAACCGGCGGCGCCGCCAACAACAAGGGCTTGCTCCTGCCCCGTCTGACGACCGCGCAGCGCAATGCGATCGCCAATCCCGCCAAAGGGCTCCTTATTTTCAACACGACCACCAACGAGGTACAGACCAACGTCGGAACCCCTGCCTCGCCAAGCTGGTCTACAACGCCGGCAGCAGGCTGGAATCTCACAGGTAATTCGGGCACCAACCCCGCCACCAACTTTATCGGTACTTCCGACAACCAGCCACTGGTAATCCGCGCCAATAATGCGGAGGCCGCACGAGTACTGGCCAATGGCCGGGTCGGCATCGGGGTGGCCGCGCCGGAAACGAAGTTGCATGTTGTAGAACCAGATGAAGCAGCCGTGCGTGTTAGCTCAGGTAACCAGGACAAAATGAGTTTTCAACTCGGGAATAGCTGGCATGGTATCTCGCGCAGCCTGGCCGCCTCGGGCGGTATGGTCAATGATGTGGCGTTGTACACCAGCACGGGTACGGGCGCCGGCCTGAAAGGAACGCTCTACCTTGCTGCCAATCCGGTAGCCAATGATACCATCACGCTGACCCAGTTTGCATTAAAAGATAATGGCTTTATTGGTATCGGCACCAAAGACCCGGCTACGAAACTGCACCTGAACGACGGTGCATTGCGGATTTTCAACGGTTCAACGACGGTAGGCAGCCACGCGATTCATGTGATCAATGATGGCGGTGGAAACACCCAGAACGACAACATCGTGATCAGTTCATTCGGCAGCAGCACGCAGCCGTCAATTGCACTTAAGTCTGCCCGTGGGACCTTCGCAGCGCCCGAAAATAGCCAGGCGGGAGACAACATCGGCAACCTCTATTTCACAGGCCGCAGAAGCGGTGGCGAAGCCAACCTAAGCCAAATTTCGGCCACTTATCTGGGAGATGGAACAACGGCTGCCTCGCGAATCGGCTTTACCACGAGTGAACAACTGGCAATGACGATCGACAGCAGCACCAACGTGGGCATCGGCATCAGTTCTCCAAAAACAAAACTACAAGTGGAAGGCGGTCTGTTGCTGCGCAATGGCAAAAACATTTCGCATGGGAACGGAACCTTTATCACATGGAGTACAGTGCGTTCCGGCAAAGGAGAAACAGAATTCATTAACTATCGCGGTACCGGTAGCGGTGGGTTCCGATTCTACGATGTGGCCCCTGCGGGCAATGGGACTGGAGTGGGCACCGCGGTTGACCTGCCTGTTAATGATGGCGGTAACCAGATTGCTTTCATTGCACCTGCTACCGGGGCATACAGTGCTTTGTCCGACAGTCGCGTAAAAACCAATGTGAATACCATCAACGGCGGTCTGGAAAAAGTAATGGCCATTCGTCCGGTATCTTATGATTTGCACACCGGCAGGACACTCAAGGATGGTGTGGTAACTTTTACCAAAAATGATAAAACAATCAATACCATCGGTTTCATCGCACAGGAACTTGAAAAAGTAGTACCTGAGGCAGTAATCGCGCCACAAGACCCGTCTAACGAGTTTTATACTGTATCCTACTCGATCGTGATCCCCGTATTGACCAAAGCTATCCAGGAGCAGCAGGCTGAGATCGAGCAGTTGAAAGCTGCATTGGCAGTTGCCAGGGCCGACAATGCTGCATTGAAAGCGGATGTTTCCAAAATCACTGCGCTTGCAGACAGAATGCAGAAACTGGAAGCATCGCTCGGTACCAACACTGCCGGTAACGCCACAGTATCCAAGTAGTCATTCATACTGGTTGTTCACATTAAAAAACATGGTATGAAAAAAAGACTGATAGCCCTCGCTTTGCCTCTGTGGGTAATGCAGGCATACGGACAAACTACCACTTACGGCCCGACCGACCCGGTAAGCATAAACGCCGGTTATCTGAGCGACTACTCCCCCAGTGGAACGGTAGTGCAGACGGGCGGCAGCGTCACACTGGCCAACGGTTCTACTTACGAACATGGTAACCTGAGCTTTCAGAACGATGGCACCTGGCTTGGGCAAACCAACAGCACCGACCTCTTCAATGCCGCAGGCACGCTCACGATCAGCGGATCGGCCGCACCGGGCTTTCTGAACCTGCAATTTCAAAACGGCAACACCGTAGCGCTTACAAACACTGCTGGGGCCAATATCGCCGGTCAACTGGCCTTCGGAACAAGCACGATCATCAGCACACCACGCAATACACACACTATCAGTTCGCTTCGCTTAGCCGACGGAGCGACCTATGCCGGTGGGAATACGGATGCTCAGCACGTGGATGGTTATGTAACCAAAACAGGTGATGACGCATTTGTATTTCCCGTGGGCAGCGCAACCGACCTGCGTACGATCTCCATTTCCGCTCCGGCGCCGGGTACTGCCGTCAGCACCGCCTGGTTTGCCGGCAGCGCTGCTACGATAACCGACCCGTCCGACGGCGCCACGCACAGCCTCACGGAGATGGCGAGCCCGGTCGAATCGGTCAGTCCGGTGGGCTTCTGGGATTGGGCGAATACAGCCGGAAGCGACGATAATGTAGCGGTAACGGTATCGATCCCTTCCATGTCGGGTTTTGCCGCTCCGGGGAACCTGCGCCTTGTGGGCTGGAACGGAACGCAATGGATTTCGTTGAGCGCGGCTGCCACGGCCACCGATACAACCGAAAACAGTACACTCAGCGGGACAATCCCCGCCGGAGTGTCCATCACGGCGCTTGCCATCGGAAGTATTGAGCCTCCGCTCCCCGTCACGCTCGTCAGCTTCACCGGGAAGGCGGTCGAGGAAACCGTCGCCCTCCAATGGGAAACCACCGAAGAAGTGAATGCGTCGCATTTCGAAGTACAGCGAAGCGGCGATGCCAGACACTTTGAGCCCATCGGCGAAGTGGCCGCAAAAGGCGAAAGCAAAGTCAGGGTAGCGTATACATTCACCGATGCGGCTCCTTTGTCGGGAACGGGCTACTATCGCCTGAAACAGATCGACAGGGACGGCACATTTGCCTACTCGAAGACCCTATCCATCCTTTCCGACGGGGGAGTGAAAATCAGCATCTACCCTAACCCGGTAACCGATGTCCTGCGTATTAAATCCACATCGAAGCTGCAATCGCTGGAAATGTTCAGGGCCGATGGTTCGAAGATCGCCGGCATTTCGCTACCTCATGCTTCCCTCCTGTCCGGTGGTCATTTTCATGAGATCGATTTACGTGGTCAGAGGCCAGGCATCTATATCCTGATAATTAACGGGCGAAGCTATAAGGTAATCAAAAACTAGATAGCCGTAATCGGCCCGGTGTACCCGCTGCAACTTGTCTTGCAGCGGGTACGCAATGGTTTATTTCAACGAAGAAATACCTCCATAGACGCCTTCACCAAAACAAAAAACTTATCAGAAAGTTGGCGGCGCGGAATTCAGGTCAGAATCCAGAAATTCGGTGATCATGGGAATAAGCCAATTGGGACGCTGCACAATCATGCCGATATGGGTAGTGCCCGGCAGTATCGCCAACCGTGATTTGGGCAGGCCATGCATATCGCCCATTTTGCCGCCGCCCTTGGCGCGGAAAAGCTCAATGGCATGCTCATATCGCACACCGTCGGCATCTCCGACGGCTATGAACATGGGGGCTTTGATGTTTTTTACGTCTTTCGACCAGTCATAAGGTTTAAGATCGATGCTCATCACCTTTTTGAAGAAATCGGGAAACTTCGCTGGGTCGTTACCGAGACTATCGTACTGGATTTGAATGGGCGTACCTTTGAACATGTCCGCCGTCGTCGTCGAAAAGCTTGCTTCCACATCAGGCCACCAGCCATTGTGCGCATAGGTGCCTGAAAGTATCACCAATCTACGGAGCTGTTCGGGGTGGCGCACGGCAAACTGGAAAGCCACACCGCCGCCCATACTGTAACCAAGGATATCGGCGCTATCGACTTGCAGGTGTTTGAGAAGTCCCGAAACATCGTCGGCCATGGCTTCGAAACTCAATGGCCGGGCAATATCGCGGGTGCGTCCGTGCGCCTGCATTTCGGCTACGATCACCTGCCTGTCGGCCAGCATCGGGATAATTTTCGACCAGTTGGAAATAATGTTCATAAAAGACCCGTGCAGCAAAACCACGGGCTTGCCCTTGCCGTAAACTTCATAATACATTTTCAATCCATTGACGTCGGCATAGCCGCTTTGGGACGGTTTGACGGGCCTGCCGGCCACCGAATCCTTCGATGCGGCCGGATTGTCCTGCTTTTCGTTCGAACCTTGCCGGCAACCAAGGTTGAAAACGGTAATGGCCGACAACAGGATGATAAGGATGTGCTTGTTCATGAGTGTATCAGTTTTTGTGAGGATACAAATCTCGGCACACTTCCCAAGCAATGAGGGGTGCAATTGCGGCAATAATGGGGGCCAAAAGGCGGATATAATTATATTATTATATATTTGTCTTTTGTAATTATGGACAATTATCAGGGATATACCGACTCAGCATTGCTGGCGCTTATCGCGGATGGTGACGAGCTCGCATTCGGGGAGGTGTATCGCCGCTACAAAGGCGTTCTTTTCCTGCATGCGCGGCGCATACTCGGAAATGATGAGGAAGGCAAGGATGTTTTGCAGGAGCTTTTTACAACACTGTGGATCCGCCGGAACTCCATTGATCTCAACACCAATCTCTCCGCCTACTTGTACACCTCTGTCCGCAACAGGGTATTCGACATTATCGCGCACCGGAAAGTGGAAGAAAGGTACATTGCCTCATTGGCCACCTTCATCGAGAATGGCGAATATGTTACCGACCAGCAGCTATTGGAACAGGAACTGAAAGAGGTGATCGAAAAAGAAATTGCATTACTCCCTCCCAAAATGCGCGAGGTTTTTGAACTGAGCCGGAAACAGGAGTTGTCCTACAAAGAAATCGCAGATCAGCTTCATATTTCAGACAAAACCGTTAAAAAACAGGTCCATAACGCGCTTCACATTCTCCGGGAAAAGCTCGATACGGTCTTTACTTTCCTCGCCTGTTTCCTCTTCCTGTAATTTTTTTAACTTTTTTTGATATTCTTCTACTACTCCCGCCCGGCTTGCCCGTCTCTACACCATAATCAGCCAATCAGCGGACATGGAACTGTCGAAAGCCCGGGAGTTAATTCAAAAATACAAGGACGGTACCTTGACGCCGCCGGAAAAAGCCATGCTGGAAAGCTGGTACCTCGATCTCGCCCAAACCGACAGCACGCCCATTGATGCCGAAACCCTGGAATCGCATTTGGATGAGGTATGGAATGCATTACCTGTCGGCAGCGAGACTGGGATAAAGCCGGCAAAGACGATGCCCATCTTCCGACGGTTAGCCGCCGCTGCGTCGGTGATCCTGGCACTGGGTGTGGGAGCCTACTTCTTCTACGCCGGTAAAAACTCCACCGAGGTATCCAAAGCCGCATCCCCTGCCGATGTGGCCCCGGGTGAAAGCAAAGCCGTGCTGACGCTGGCCGACGGTGTGGAAATCGTGCTGGACAGTATTGTAAACGGCCAACTGGCGAAAGAAGGAAACACCAGCATTGTGAAAACGAACGCCGGGGAGATCGTTTACACATCTTTGGACGAAAAAACGGGTAAGGATAACCCATTGACCTACAACACCATCACCACGCCGAAAGCGGGACAGTTTCAGGTAAGGTTACCCGACGGTACGAAGGTGTGGCTCAATGCGCAGTCATCGGTCCGCTTCCCCACCGCCTTCACCGGGCAGGAACGCGTGGTCGAAATCATAGGAGAAGTTTATTTTGAAGTAGCTAAAATGACGATAGGTCAGCGCAAAATCCCGTTTAAGGTACTCGCAGGCAATCAGTTGGTAGAGGTACTGGGCACGCGCTTCAACATTAACAGCTACCAGGACGAAGGAAAAATTAAAACCACATTGCTCGAAGGGAGCATCAAGGTGCGCGAGTCGGCCCATGCGAACGGCGGTGTTTTGCTCCGGCCCGGGCAGCAGTCAGAACTCGCGGCAGCGGGAAAAAACCACACTGGCAGCAAACCTGCCTTCGACGTGAAGACGGTCGACGCCGGTGCTGTGGTAGCCTGGAAAGACGGGTTCTTCCGCTTCGATAACGTGGGGTTACCCGAGCTCATGCGGCAGCTCGCACGCTGGTACGATGTGGACGTCGTGTACCGCGCCCCCGCGGGCGAGCATGAGTTTGTAGGTCAGATCGAAAGAAGCGCGCCGCTGTCGAAAGTTTTGAAAATACTGGAAATGGGCGATGTGCATTTTCGCGTGGAGGGCAAGACCATCATTGTGACTGAATAACACCCATTTAACCCATTAATCACTTAAACCCTGCTCTTATGAATATTGAATGAATCTGTACCTGCGGGATTTCTTAAATAAAAAGCCGTTTCAGATGCGACCTGAAACGGCTGGCGTCCGGAATCCTAAACCTCCCTGCGCTCAGAGCGCCTAGGCGGGTTACATCTGTTGTCTAAAACATTTTCAATTCCAAACCTGGTCAAAAATATGCAAATTTTTGTACATGGGAAAATTGCGTGTATACATATACGTTATTTCCGTAAAATAGTATTGGTGATGAAATTGACGGCCTTAATACTTATGATGGTATGCCTTCATGTATCAGCAGCCAGCTTTTCGCAGAAAATCAGCATGGCGGTAAGGAACAAGCCGCTCACGGCTGTTTTTGCCGACATCCAGCAACAAACCGGCTACCGGTTCTTTTACGACAACAAAGTCGTCAAGAAGGGCAACAAGGTGACGGTCGATATCCGTTCGGGATCGATTGTGGACGTCATGGACGCTGTCATGAAGGGGCAACCGCTCACTTACAGCATTATCGACAAAACCGTCGTCATCAAACGAAAAGCGGAAACAGGCCGCGATCCGAGGCTGGAAAGCCATGCTGAGAAAGCGGAAATGAAGGCAGGAGCCAACACGAGCCAGAATACCTCGCTGGAAAACAGACTGGAATCGCTGATGCTCCGGGGCCCTGGCGAATACCAGAAGGCGGATCGGAGCATAACCGGCAAGGTCACCGACGAAAAAGGCGATGGCCTGCCGGGCGTAAGTGTCATCCTGAAAGGTTCCCAGCGTGGGACGACGACCGATGTCGACGGTTCGTTCCGGATCGACGTGCCCGACAACGGTTCCGTACTGATTTTCAGTTTTGTAGGGTATGTTTCCCAGGAAGTAATCGTCGCTTCGCAGTCGACATTGACCGTGAGTCTCCAGATCGATAACAGAAGCCTGGAAGAAATCGTAGTCGTGGGCTATGGTACTGTTAAAAAGAGCGACCTTACCGGCTCGTTATCGCAGGTGAAAGCCAAGGAGCTGAATGCGTACCCGGCCACGAACGTGTTGCAGGCGCTTTCAGGGCGTGCAGCGGGTGTGCAGGTATTGCAAAACAATGGCTCGCCCGGGGGCGGTGTCAGTGTACGCATCAGGGGTGCAAACTCGGTGATCGGAGGCAATGAGCCGCTTTACGTGGTGGATGGCTTCCCGATCAACGGCAGTAATCCTACGATCCTGAACAATGCGGATATCGAGAGCATGGAGATCCTGAAAGACGCTTCGGCCACCGCTATTTACGGCTCCCGCGGAGCGAACGGCGTGGTACTAATCACCACCAAACAAGGAAAGGCAGGCAAAACCCGCGTCGATTTCGAGACCAGTTACAGCATTCAGAAGCTGCGTAAAAAACTCGATATGATGAATGCGACCGAATATGCGACATTCTACAACGAGCAGGCCGCAAACGACAAACTCAACCCCTATTTCACCCAGGCGCAGATCGACGCCATGGGCGAAGGTTACGACTGGCAGGACCTGATATTCAGGCAGGCTGCCATGAAATCGACGTCGCTGAATGTAAGCGGAGGTAACGAGAAGACAAACTTTTCGTTATCAGGAAGCACCTTCAACCAGGACGGGATCGTGAAGGGCAGTGACTACAACCGCTATTCCATCCGCACGAATATCAACCATACGATCAGCAAGAAATTCAGCGTGAATTTCTCCGGAACGCTGAGCCGGCTCGTCACCGCCCGCAAGGACAGCGAAGGCGGCGGCCGGGGCACGTCGATGATCTCCTCGGCCATCGGCGCGCCTCCCTCGCTCACGCCCTACAATGAAGATGGCAGTTACCGGATACTCGCCACCGCCTACCCTTTCGTGGCGACGGACCTGATCAACCCGATCAACTTTATTAATGAGCAGAATTCCAAAACAAGGGCTAATGTAGCCCTGCTGAATGCCGCCCTGATTTTCAAGCCCATTGAGGACATTACCATTAAAATCGCGGGGGGAATGGAGAACCGCGACGATCGTCTGGATAACTATACAACCACAAAATTTGTCCGGTCGAGTGGGTCTGCTTCGGTAAGTACGGGCCAGTTCACCAGTTTCCTCAGCGAAAACACGGTTAGTTACAATAAGACGATCGCCGGTAAGCACAGCATTTCCGCGGTAGCCGGATTTACCTATCAGGATTTTACATCAACCTCTTTGTACGGCGGTGGTGTGGGCTTCCTGAGCAATGCGACGCAGACTTACGATCTTGGTTCCGCTGCCACACCGGGCATTCCGTCCTCGGGGTATTCCAAATCCGTGCTGCTCTCCTACCTGGCCAGGCTGAACTATGCATTCGACAGCAAATACCTGGCGACTGTCAGCATGCGCAGGGATGGTTCTTCCAAATATTCCGAGGGAGATAAATGGGGCTATTTCCCCTCAGCAGCACTCGCATGGCGGGTTTCCAATGAGGAATTTCTAAAAAACAGTCCGGTAATCTCCGATCTGAAAGCCCGCGCGAGCTGGGGATATACCGGTAGCCAGGCTATCAACGCCTACGCCACGCTGAACCAGCTCGATGCAGGAAAAACCACGTTCGGCGACGCACTCTACAGCACCTACACGCCGGGAACCAAGCTGCCCGGCAACCTGAAATGGGAAACCACCGAGCAAAAAGATTTCGGGATAGACCTCGGTTTATTCAAGAACAGGCTCCTCCTCACAGCCGACTATTATATTAAAAACACCCGCGATCTGCTCAACACCGTCACGCTCCCCGCTTCCCTGGGTTACACGACGACGGTTCGCAATGTCGGCGAAGTGCAAAACAAGGGTTTTGAGCTCGGACTGGACGGTCGCATTCTGACGGGCGATTTCAAGTGGGATATGAATGCTAACATTTCCCTGAACCGGAATAAGGTGGTTAAACTGAATGACGGACAGGATATCCTGAGCGGGGCAATCAATGTGGTGGTGATCAACGACATGACCAACATTCTGCGCGAAGGCAGGCCCATCGGGCAGTACTGGGGCTATTTGGAAGACGGCTACGACGAAAAAGGAAAGATCAAATACCAGGATACTGACGGCGACGGAAGCATTACCATTAAGGACAAGACGTATATCGGCAACCCCAACCCCAACTTTATTTACGGGATTAACTCAAATATGTCCTATAAGAATTTCGATCTCACATTCTTCATCCAGGGTGTGAGCGGCAATGATTTGTTCAATGCAAGCGGCATGAGCAGCACCATCGACTACGGTTTTGGCTTGAATATGCCCAAAGACGTTTACCGGAACCACTGGACACCTTCCAATCCCAATGCCAAATATCCGCTGATCAGCAACAATGTGAACGCCAGGGTATCCAACCGCTATATCGAAGACGGCTCCTACCTGCGCCTGAAGAATATCCAGCTGGCTTACAATTTTCCCCTTCAAAAATGGGGTGCCAAATGGATCGGCAGCGCGCAGCTGTACGCCAGCGCGCAAAACATGCTGACGCTCACGAATTACTCCTGGTGGGACCCGGAAGTGAACTCACGCGGGAGCGGCAACTCCATTCAGCAGGGTATCGACTTTTACAGCTACCCTATCGCCAAATCAGTCACATTCGGTTTGCGGGTCGGTTTTTAACGGCCTGCCGGATCCTGTTTTCCAGCTTTCATCCAGACATTCCCTATTATGAAAAGTCTAGCAAAAACATACCATAACCTATTGGCCAGGACCAGCCTCTGCACCCTGGCGATCCTCTCGGGCGGCCTACTCGTTTCCTGCGAGGATGTACTGAAAGAAGAGCCGCGTTCGGTAGCTGTTGAAACATTCTTCAACACCGCTGCCGAGGTCGAAACGGCCGTCAATGGGATTTTCAGTCCATTGCGCAACAACAACTACGCCGTGTACGAAACGACGCTCGAATGCCAGTCGGATTTCACGAATGGCCGGGGCAGCTGGGCGCCGCTGCACGGTTTCCAGGGGCTCGACGACGCGAACATTACCCGTGTAGCCGGCCTTTGGAATGCATTTTACCTGAGTATCCGCAATGCGAACCTGGTGATACAGAATGCGCCCCAGGGCAAATCGATCAGCGCCGCCGACGTCAGCCGCTACGTCGCAGAGGCCAAGTTTATGCGCGCATTCAACTATTTCCAGCTCGTGCGCAATTGGAGCGGCGTACCACTGCGCACCGAGGCCAACATGAGCGAAACGGATCTTAAAAAAAGCACTTCCGAAGAGGTATACAACCTGATTGTAGCCGACCTGCTGACAGCAGAGGCGAACTTACCGGATAAACCCTCCGTAGCGGGCAGGCCCACGCGCTGGGCTGCCAAAACCATGCTGGCAGACGTGTACCTGACGCTGGGTAAATTCGCCGAAGCGCGGGACAAAGCCGGGGAGATCATTCAATCGGGCCAATTTGCGCTCGTACCGATCACCACCCGGACCGATTTTCAGCAGAAAGTATGGGGACCGGACCTGGTATCCACTTCGGAGGAGATTTTTTACCTGAAATATACCCGGCAGCTCGGCCAGGGTAACTATATGCTCTGGGTCAGCAACCATCCCGACACCAAGTTGTTCAATTTCGGCGGTGCTTATGTGCTCTACCTCGATGTTACCAGCAATTATTACACATCCTGGGACGCGGGCGACGTTCGTAAATCGCTTTGGGACAAAATCAATTTCGGGCTCGGCGCTAATACGCTTGTGAGCGGCAAATTCACAGATCAGCAGGCCGTAAGTCAGAGCGGCGCGGGTAACGACGATCCCGTATATGGATACTCCGACGTGCTCCTGATCTATGCCGAGGCCTCTTCGCGCGCAGGCAATGGGCCCACACCCTCAGGCATGGAAGCGCTCAACACCGTGCGCAGGCGGGCATACGGCAAACCGGCCGCGGAAGCCTCGCCGATCGACCTGAAACTGACAGATTACAATGCCGACTCCTTCCTGAACCGCGTATTGACCGAACGCAGCTATGAATTTCAACTTGGAGGGAAACGGTGGCTCGACCTGAAAAGAACCGGCAAGGCCGCGGAAGCGGTGCTGGCCGCGACGGGCAAGACAATCGCCCAGAAGCATTACCTCTGGCCGATACCGGTTTCTGAAATGAACTACAACAAAGGCCTCGATCCGGCGAAAGACCAAAATCCGGGCTATTGAGCATTATAAAGACATCTGCGAATGGAAAAATTGAAAAGACGGTCCGCACTGACGGGCCTGGGAGCACTTTCTTTCGGAATGCTGACGCCTACGCTTGCAAAGGGCGATATACTGGCTAAGCCCTACTCGGTAAAACAGCAAAGCATCATCACCGACATCCTGGTCGTCGGTGGCGGAACGGCGGGCGTAGTCGCCGCCATCCAGGCCGGAAGGGCCGGCCGTAAAGTGATACTCGTGGAAAACGGAAGCCAGCTCGGCGGCACCACTACCACCGGCGGCGTAGCCTTTCCCGGAATCTTTTTTGCCTGGGGAAAACAGGTGATCAGCGGGATCGGCTGGGAAATGGTGCAGGAAGCCGTCGCGATGAATGACGACACCCTGCCCGACTTCTCCATCCCCCACGGAAGGCAGCATCCCAAGCACCAGGTACGCCTGAATGGACAGCTTTACGCCCTGCTGATTGAAGAGAAATGCGTGCAAGCCGGCGTGAACATCCGGTTTTACGAAACGCCCGTTAGCGCTTCTTTTGAAAAAGGCAACTGGACCGTCGATACCATCGGCAAAGGCACCAGCACCCGCATTATCTGCAATCAGGTGATCGACTGCACGGGCAATGCCTATGTAGCTTCCATTGCGGGCTTTCCTGTGTTGCGCGAAGCCGTGATCCAGCCGGGCACTTTGCAGTTTCAGCTCGGCGGTTACGACTTCCAGTCGCTTGATTTGAAAATGATCCAGACCCGTTACCAGGAGGAAATTGCAAAAGGGAACCTGATTAAAGCCGATTTCCGCAACAACATCGTCGGTCTGCTTCGCAGCGGTGGCGATAATATCCAGCATGTCCTCAACGCCGATTCGACTACCTCCGAAACACACACCGCGGCGAACCTGAAAGGCCGCAGCTCGTTGTTGCAGACCTTGCGGTTCCTGCGAACGCTGCCGGGATGTGAGAAGATCAAACTGGTGGATATGCAAAACGAAACCGCCGTGCGGGAAACGTATCGCGTTGACGGCCATTACCAGATCACGAAAACCGACTACGTGACAGGCAAGGTGTTCGACGATGCGGTTTCCTATTCCTATTATCCGATCGACGTCCATGATGAAAACGGCGTGGTACCCGACCACCTTAAAGAAGGTGTCGTCCCTACTGTGCCCTTGCGCGCATTGGTACCGAAAAACAGCCGGAACTTCCTCGTCGCGGGCAGGTGCGTGAGCAGCGACCGACTGGCCAATTCGGCCCTCCGGGTGCAGGCATCCTGCATGGGCATGGGGCAGGCGGCAGGTGCGGCGGCCGTGCTGGCCAATATGCAGAACAAATCTCCTTTGGAAGTCAGTTTGGACGAACTGCGGAAACTGATCGAAGCGCATGGCGGCATTGTGCCGGGCAAAGATCAAAAAGGCTGATCGATGAAGCTATCGGCCATCCGCTTACCGGGAAGTATCCGGCGCCTGCTGGCGGCCTGGGCAATCCTGTACGGAGCATTGCCGTGCGCCGCCCAGATCCGCTATTTCCAACCTGCAACCATTCAGGGAGTGCCAGGTATTGTTAAAGCCATTCCCTCGGCCGTAAGGGATACCATTGCCGCCGACACCGTTTTTCAGGTTTGGTCCAAAGAGGGGTATCCGGCCCGTTATTACAAAAAAATCAGGACGAGCGTGTGTTTCGACAACAAATGCAGGCTGCTGAAATGCACGCTCTACTGGAATATTACGGGCCGTTACCTGGGTTTCGAGCTGGAAAAAGGGGAATATCTGAGCAAAGCCAAACATAAACCTTTCAAACGCAAGGAATATGCCCGCCTGCATGCCATCCTTGCCGACCCCTTCTCCCGCCTCGCCGGATTATCCTACGGCGAACTGGCGCCCCGGCCGAAGGAGACGAACGGGGTAGATGCGGTAACTTCCGCCACCGCCGCGAATGTGCTCGATGAAGTAGTGCCGGGCGCCGCATATACGACTTACAAAATGTGGCACGTAGTATACGGCGCGACGCAGGAAGAAGTCCGCGATCTCACCGCTAAGTCGCTTTCCCCCGATTTGATCCTCCAAATACTCGATAGCCCCGATCCCGGCGATAGAACATGGGCATTAAACCACATCCGCGGATGGGTACGGCCTACGCCCGAACTTCGCGGGCGTGTGCTTTCCCTGATCGGTGAAGATCAGTTCAACCTGGCCGAGCGGGCCATTCACTCCCTGGACACCACCGAGCTGGGAGCCGACACGGTACAGGCCGTGCTTACGGCCAGGCTCTCCGCAGGAAGTTATGCCATTAAAAAGCTTATTGTCGCTAAGCTGGCACAGGCCCCGGGCTTGCGCAGGGAGACCGTCGCTGGTCTGGTATCTGTCTTGAACGGAACAAACCCGGAACTGACCAGCAATGTCATCGACCTGTTTACCCGGCATCGCATCACCGATAGCAACGTCGTTCGGGATGTCGCTTCATTACTCACTCAACAAAATGCCTTTATTGCCAGGAAAGCCTATCACTATCTTCACGGATTGGCGATTAATGATCAGCATGTTGAGCGCCAGATTAAAGTTTATGAAAACCGGCAGGAGAAGGAATGACCTGCAAAACGGTGAACATGAGCTTCCATCAACCGGTTTCTGTGCCTGGCGCCTTTACGCCCCGTGGAAGCAAATCGCTACTGTCCCATCAGGTCATCATTCAGAATGCCCCGTTTTTTCCGTTTGAGGCCGCCTTGGAGCTTCCCAAACCGGTAGGTAAATGCCAGGGTGTAACGGTGCATGATAATTGCGTTGGTAGAAACCATCGAAAATTGGCTGACTTCCGTTACGGCACGGTTCTGACGGCTGGGGATAAAGGGGCTCACGGCGGAAAAAGCAAAGTCCGCCTTTCTGTCTTTCAGGAAACTATAATTCAATGAAAAATTGTGGGAAAAGAAACCGATGCTCCGCGATTGAAAGGACATTGTTGCCGACGTGTAGGATGCGGCCGCATTGGCGCGCAGCGCTTTTGTAAAGGTATAACCAACGCCGAACAGGCTGCTGTAAGTTAGCCCGTCACTCGACGCCTGTCTCTGGTCGATCCTGCTCCTGAACCTTCGGTAATTGATACTGTTGTTAACATTCACAAAAAGTTTTCCAAAAAAAGTAGAACTAACTCCCAGAGACAGTCCCGAACCTGATTCACTCCCGACGTTACCAAAGGTAGTGCGGGCCACCGTGTCGGCACCGATCGTGGTAAACTGCAAAATGGCGTTGTGGGTAAAGTTGTGGTTCAGGTTTAACGAAATATTGGTTTTACCTGTAAACGTGTTAAAGTTCAGGTTGACCACCTGGCTGACAGTCGGATTAAGGGCGGGGTTACCGTAAAAGATGTTGTAGGGATTCTGGTTATTCACAAACGGGTTGATAAAAAAGAGACTGGGCCGCTGTAACCGCTGATTATATGATAAAGACAGGTTGGTAGACGCGCCAAACTTCCGTGAAAAGGTAGCATTGGGCACTACATTGAAATAATATTGATTGGCCAGGGTACCGGTTGTCCTGAAATTCGCCGCCACCTTCGTCTGCTCCACCCGGGCACCCGTCCTCAGCAACCAGGGGCCCCATTTCAAAGAAAAAGAAATGTAGCCGGCATTAATGGTTTGCCGGTTGTCGTACTGGTTGGTCAGGCTGGAATCACGTGTAAACAGGTTGGTACCAGCCAACTCGCGGTCAAAAAAATAGCTGCTGTTATTGGCGCGTAAAATGGTTTTCAACCCTATTTCCAAAGCGTGATTTTTAATGGGCTGCACATAGTCTATCTGAGCCGTCCGCTCGGTAAAACGGTTGCTATTTTCCGAATTTCCACCCGTCAGATAGGTGTTTATTCTTTCCGGTACGCGGTTTTGGGATTGCGAGCTATTTGCATTTTCAAGCTCCCGAAACGAAAAGGTTAGTAATTGCTGGCTGTTCTTTTTAAAGCCAAGCTGGTAGTCAAAACCCCAATCGCGTCCGGGAGAGGCCGAATTAAAGGTATTCAGGGAACGATACGATTGTAAAGCCTTTCCGTTCATATCCTGTATATCGACCCGCGTGTCCGACAAACTCTCGGTATTAGAACGGGTTGTATTGTAATGAACATTTAGAAGATTCCGGTCATCGACCTGCCAGCTTAGTTCGCCTGATAAATTCAGGTTTTCGTAGTTTCCCCTATTTTGCCCGGCCTGTCGCAGGGTTGTACCAAAAAGTTTGTCAAGCCGGTCAAGGGAGTTGGTCGTAGCGGGGCGGCGGCTGTTTGTCAGGCTCCATATTCCTGCAAACCCCAGGTCGCCGGCCTTGGCTTGTACCGAGCCACTGGTTGCAGGCCCTCCCGGCGCCGAATAAGCCGCCCGGGCCGATCCTGAATAACCCGTTACATTCCTGCGATAAGTTACGATGTTGATGATCCCTCCAATTCCCTCGGACTCATAACGGGCAGGCGGGCTCGTGATTACTTCTATACTTTTTACCGAGTTCGCGGGAAGGCTCCTGAGTGCCTCTTCCACATTGCTTACAAAAAGCGACGAAGGCCTGTTGTTCAATAGCACCAGAAAGCTGCTGTTGCCATTTAGCTCAATGCCATCATCACCGTTAATGGTGAGCATGGGAACCTTTCGAAATAGCTCAAAGGTGCTAAGGTTGGCATTGTTTGGATCATTGGCAACGGTGTAGATCAGCCTGTCAGCCTCATACTGAACCGGATTTTTTTGTGCTGTCACTTTAACTTCCTGAAGGGAGACGGAACGCGACGACAATTGTACAGAATCGAACCTGATCGGACTGCTGGCGGTTTGGGATATACGCAACACTTTGGGCACGTAACCCCAATAACTAATTAGCAATTCATAAGATGCGCCCCTTGGACCTGACAGAACAAACGCGCCTTCTTTGCCGGTCACTGCCGTAGCAACAACCGAATCTGTCCCGGTTCTACCCAACAGTACGGAAACGTGGTTCAAGGGAACTTTCCCAGCCGAATCCCAAACAATGCCGCTGATTCTCAAAACAGGCATTTGGACTGCCGGATCAGGTGTCTGGCCCTTAACTGATCCGATTAAAATGACATAAAAAAACAGAACCCCGCAGCCAATGTTCCTGACTTTGTCTGTGACATAAGATCGTATGGCGCAGTTGAACGGCATGGGTTGTGTAAAACTATGGTGTGAAAGCCTGGATGTGCTGCAAATGTCAAAACAGGCGCCAGTTATTACCAGCCCCTGTTTTAACGCCTATCGCCCATTAGCGATCTGCTGCAAACTTCAATAGGAATTATTGAAGCCAGACACTTGAAGTGTTAAAGTTGACATAAAGGCCACCTGTTGAGCCGGTCGGCGTTACTGAGGAATAGGTACCATTGGCACCCTCTCCTAAGCACGCACCGCCTACTTCCGGCACCACGCCGTCTGTTGTGACTGCTCCTAGACCAATTAAATTGAAACCGGTAACCTTGCCCAGGTTGTTTTTTCTTAAGTCCTTCTCAATGGTCGAGTTGACCACGGTCGACTTGTTGAATGTAACATTATGCGTTTTTTCACCTCTTGTTCCTTCCCCGGTAACCCATGTACAAACCGCTTCGTATGTGTCGGTGGAGTTATAAGTGAAAGTTACGGCACCTGCGTTAGCCTGTAACACCGCGTCGTTCCAGCCGAAGGCGAGCTGCACGTCACCCTTGCCTACAAAGCCCATTCCGGTAGCCGGATCAAAAGTAACGCTTACTGCTTTCGCTTTGCCATCAGGAAGGATACCAGCGGTAGCTACGAAGTTTACGGCCAAAACAGCAATAAGGATAGAGGCGGTGGTTTGAAAAAACTTTTTCATGATTG
>DATMSL010000048.1:0-3929 GCA_035565435.1 Dyadobacter sp.
TTATTTTTACAAATCATATGACCACCGATTCGACGGAGCCAATAATCAGACTGGAAAGGGCAGATATTTATCAGGGTGAGAGGCCTGTTTTGAACGACGTTCATTTTGAGATCAATAAGGGCGAATTCGTTTATCTCATCGGTCGCACCGGTAGTGGTAAGAGCTCGCTGTTAAAAACACTATACGCCGATTTATGGCTGCATACCGGTTCTGCCAAAGTGGCCGGGTATGAGCTGCATAACATTAAAAGGGCCGATATTCCCTTCCTTCGCCGCCGCATAGGCATTGTATTCCAGGATTTTCAATTGCTTTCCGATCGTTCTGTCGAGGATAACCTCGCCTTCGTACTGCGCGCAACGGGCTGGGAAGACAAAGGCAAGATATCCAAACGCATTGCGGAAGTACTCATGCAGGTAGGCTTGGGAACAGCTCAGAAAAGAATGCCTCACCAGCTTTCGGGGGGCGAGCAGCAGCGCGTGGTAATTGCCCGGGCTATGCTCAACGAGCCCCAAATCCTGATCGCCGACGAGCCAACCGGTAATCTCGACCCGGAAGTAGGCGACCAGATCATGCAGGTCTTTCGCACGATCAACAACGCCGGAACCGCGATATTAATGGCAACACACAACCACGACTTTCTCAAACGCTTCCCCGCCCGAGTTATCAAATGCGAGAATGGCGGCATTACGGTAAGCGAGTAGGATATTAAAAGGCCAAACAAAAAGGGCGTCTGAGTTAGTCAGACGCCCTTTTTGCATTTCTATATTTATTATTTCGCTTTCATATCGATCACCGGGATGATCATCTCTTCGAGCGACACACCGCCGTGCTGGAAGGTGTCGCGGTAGAGGTTTACGTACTGGTTGTAGTTGTTCGGATACGCGAAGAAATAATCCTCTTTGGTGAACACGTACGAGGTCGAAACGTGCGGTTTGGGCAGGAAGATGCGCTCCGGTTTCCGGCATACCATCAAATGGTTGTCGTCGAAGCCCAGGTTTTTGCCGTGTTTGTAACGGAGGTTCGTATTCGTTTCGCGGTAGCCGATGATTTTCACGGGTTTCTGCACACGGATCATACCGTGGTCGGTGGTAAGGATCAGGCGACCTTTTTTCTCAGCCACTTTGCGGATAAAGTCGAGCAGTGGCGAATGCTGAAACCACGAGCGGGTAATGGAGCGATAAGCCGCCTCGTCCGGCGCAAGTTCCTTGATCATCTGCACATCCGTACGTGCGTGGGAAAGCATATCCACAAAGTTGTAGACAATTACATTCAACTGGTTGGTCAGCAGGTTGTTGAATGTATCAACCAGTGCTTTGCCCTGGTTGGTATTCAATATCTTGTTGTATGAAAACTTGATATTCAAATGATTCATTTCCAGTTGCTTTTGAAGGAAGTCCTGCTCATGGTTATTCAGGCCTTCTTCGCCTTCCGGAGTGTTTTCGTCGCTTACCCACCATTGCGGATGCTTGCGTTCCATTTCGCTTGGCATGAGCCCCGAGAAGATCGCATTACGCGCGTAACCGGTTGTGGTCGGCAAAATGGAGTAGTACGATGATTCTTCCTCGATATTGAAATACTCCTGCAAAATCGGCTGGATCATTTTCCACTGGTCATAACGGAAATTGTCGATCAGCAGGAAAAATACCGGCTCGCTCGATCCTTTCAAATGCGGGAATACCTTCTGTTTCATCAACTGGTGCGAGAGGATCGGCTTGTCCGAACGTGGGTCGTTGAGCCATTCCTCGTACTCGTCCTCAATGAATTTGCAGAAATTGGCATTCGCCTCGCTTTTCTGCATGCTGAAAACTTCCGCCATTCCCTGGTCGTCGGAGCTTTCGAGTTCCAGCTCCCAGTAAATGAGTTTCTTGTAAATATCCGCCCATTCCTCGTGGCCAATGCGGTCCTGGTATTGCATGGCCAGGCTGCGGAATTCCTGCTGGTAGCTGAGCGTCGTCTTTTCGGTAACCAGACGTTTGTTGTCCAGGATTTTCTTAACCGAAAGTAATATCTGGTTGGGGTTCAGTGGTTTGATGAGGTAATCGTCGATCTTGGAACCGATGGCATCCTCCATAATATGCTCTTCTTCGCTTTTCGTGATCATCACCACAGGCAGGTTGGGCTGTTGTTGTTTGATCTGCGCAAGCGTTTCAAGGCCGGTCATACCCGGCATCATTTCGTCGAGGAAAACAATGTCAAACCGGTCATTCTCAATACGGTCCAGCGCATCTGCACCGCTGTTTACGGGTGTAACGTTGTAACCTTTATTGGTGAGAAACATGATATGCGGTTTGAGAAGATCTATTTCGTCATCGGCCCAAAGGATGTTATATTGCATAAGGCTCTTTTTTCAAATGGTAATTAGTTTAAAACAATAAAAGGCTAACGCGTCGGAAGAAGCTGGTCGTATACGTAAAACGGTTTTAACGTTTTTTAAGAAATATACGGCTAATCCTTATACGTTAACCTTCCTTGTAAAAAATGTATTCCACAAAGGCTGTTAGGACAAAAATTTTCGGGTAACCCGGTCGAGGTCATCGGGCGTGTCCACACCATGCGAATCGTCAGAGGTAACTACCGCCTTGATCGCATAACCGTTTTCGAGCCAGCGCAATTGTTCCAGTGCTTCCGCTTTTTCCAGCGAGGACACGGGTAGTTTCGTTATTTCGGCCAGAACGTCGGTCCGGTACGCGTAAATGCCAATGTGTTTGTAAAAAACATGGGATTTCAGAAACTCCTCCTGACTCTGCGCATTACGCAGGTAAGGAATCGTCTGCCGGCTGAAATACATCACTTCACTTCGCTTGTTCAGAACTGCCTTCGGCACATTCACGTTGAAGAGAATGTCGTCGTTGTCGATCACCTTCACCAACGTGGCCAGTTCGGTTTCACCGTCTAGTACGGAGGCGAGGTGGTCGATCGGCTCGGGGCTGATAAAGGGTTCGTCGCCCTGGATGTTGATGACGTAATCGTATTGGCAGTCCGTTTTACCCAATGCTTCAAAGCAGCGGTCGGTGCCACTCTGGTGGTCTTGCGAGGTCATTACCGCAGTTCCGCTGAATTCGCGGACGTGGTTCAGTATCCTTTCATCGTCAGTGGCTACGATAACCTGATCGAGTTGAGTAGCTTTGGAAGCTTGTTCGTAGACCCGCTGGATCATGCTTTTGCCGCCAATGTCCACCAAAGCTTTGGCAGGGAAGCGGGTAGAAGCGTAGCGGGCGGGTATTATTCCTAGAATGCGCACGAGGTCGTTGTCAGTTAAATTGGAATTCAAAATAAAGGTAAAAAATTGCAAAATCTTTTTTCGCTACGGTTTTCGGAAAACATCTGGCGGGTAATGCCCGATGCCGATCGGGACAGTTCGCTGTGGGCCATTGAGTTACGTAATCCTGAGAGACGTGAAGTGTCGTTTGCGGTAATCGATATAGACAACTTCGCGGTAAAATGGCAGCGGCAGGTGGAAGGAACGGATTGGTGGACGTCCCTGACGGCTTTTTCCGATAAACATATTTTTTTACACAATTACCGCTATCCAGAGGTTCCCGAGCCGACGGACCTGCTTGCTGTGAATGCGGAAACGGGATTTTTGTCATGGATTTTACCCAATCATTTACTGGTCAGCAATGCAGGAAACGGCTTGCTGGAAGTAGCTACCAAGCAGGGTGATTCATTTAAACATCTGCATTGCAACGCCACGACCGGCGAGGTGCAACCATTGATTGCGGCGCCGACCGAACTAGAAGAAGAAATAATTTTAACGGAGCCAGTTCGTTACAACGAAGGGAACAGGTACTTTGGGCAGCTCGCGCAATTTATTAGCAACGCAACCGGCGGTCACAACCCCGCAGCCATTGATTATTTGGAGAAAAGACCCTATATAATCTTTTCTTATTATATTTACGAGCAAGATAAAACAGTGCAATACCTCCTTA
>DATMSL010000049.1:0-9383 GCA_035565435.1 Dyadobacter sp.
AACCACCGCGGGAATGCCAGCGGCCACTTTTTTGATCGAGCCTTGTTTCAAACCGGTCAGTTTTTCCGGGTTTTCAGCGCCCGGTATCGGAAGCGGGTTTTCGGACATGGTTCAGCAGGTTTTGGGATTGTCGTAATTGTCGGATTGGTCTTCGTTGACGTTGTCCAGACATTTGAAATCTTTTTCAATCAACATAAATAGCGAACTGCCATCGCCCAGCGGCATATTTCCTTCAAAACCGACGGTATTGTTCTCCGTCCAGCCGGTAAGGAGCTTCTCCGGCACCTCCAGGATGACTTTGTTATTTTTAAACCGCGCTTGCAGCCCGTCTACCGCCGATTTTTGCACAGCATAACCAAACTGAGCCGCCCCGAAATCGGTCGTTTCTTCGAGGTAGCCTTCATTTTCAAGTTTGGCAACTTCCGTTTTCGAAAGCCTGAAACGTACGGAGTTTCCGTGAATGCGGATTTTCATAGTCATTGGATCCGGTGATGGCCGGTGTAAATGTTGAATTTGTCGTTTTTGAGAAACCCTACCAACGTGATATCGCTCTCTTCGGCCAATTGCACGGCCAGGCTCGAAGGCGCACCTATCGCGGCTACCATTTGAATTCCCGCCATGGCGGCTTTTTGAACGAGTTCGAAACTCGCCCGGCCGCTGAGAAGGAGAATGTGTTTGTCGAGTGGCAGTTGGTCAGCGAGTAATGCAGCGCCGACGAGTTTATCTAGTGCATTATGTCGCCCTACGTCTTCGCGCAGCATCAAAAATTGCCCTGAAATATCGAAAAGCGCCGAAGCATGCAGCCCGCCGGTGATTTCAAATGAATTCTGGTGCTGAACGATCTGCTCCACGAGCCGGTACAGCAGCTCTTTTTTCAAAACAAAGCCTTCATTTGCATTCACGTAAGCCGAACGCGTTTTGATCGCGTCGATGCTCGCTTTACCGCAAACGCCGCAGCTGGACGTGGTGTAGAAGTTGCGTTCCAGCGAACCTAGTTTTGGCTCGAAACCGGCGGAGAAGGTTACTACTACCCGGTTTTCATCGAAAGGCGAATGGGCGATGTCGTTGATCTGGCTTTTGGAATGGATAATGCCTTCCGTGAATAGAAACCCGGCCGCAAGTTCGCGATCGTTTCCGGGTGTTCGCATCGTTACCGAAATGCTTTTGCGCTCTTTTCGCCCTTCCGACTGAAAGGCAATCTGTATTTCAAGCGGCTCTTCCACGGCGAGCTGGTCGTCGAGTTCTTCGGCGGTATGTCCGTTTATGCGAACGATCTTATGGCTGGTTATCGAACTGGTCTCCATTTTGAAAATCATTTGTTGCTTCGAGAGCTTGTTTTACGGCTTGGAAATCAACCGTCGTGTCCACGCTCAGCATCGTTTTTCCCGACAATGGCTGGTGCTTACCAGCATTCTCCGCTATTAGAAAACGCTGCAACGAGCGTGAGCCATTTTCAAAAGCTTCCCGCAATGCATTGCCTGCCGACCGCGAATACCATCCGAGCAGCGGCTCGTAGAATCCGTTTGCATTATAAAAGGCCGCAGCAGGCAAATCCTTATCGGTATTGTGCAGAAAATTGGCCAGCTCGTCGGTTGTCAGGTAGGGATAATCGCAGCCTGCCACCAGAAAGTCGTTTCCCGGAAAGGTTTCAAATGCGGTGAGCAATCCCCTCATGGGGCCGGCGCCACCGTATTTCGGCAGGTCGGCCAGTTTCGGGTAGGCGGTACGGAATGTTTTGAATTGTTCCGCATTGCAGCAAAGGATTACGCGCTCGCATAGAGGCGCGAGCAGGTCGGCAACGTGTTCGTGCTGAGGTTTTTGGTAGTACACCAGCAGACTTTTGTCGGTGCCCATTCTCGTGCTTTCGCCGCCGCAAATCACCAATCCGTATAAGCTCATTGGGTCAGGTCAATGGTTTTAATCGGTCAAATATGCGTAACTTCCTTGTATGGAAATGGGTGATGTTAAAATATTAAAGAAAAAACCGATTTATCCGGTGAGCTCCGAGCTGCGCAAATACCTGCGTTTTTACCAGCGCGACGCCCGGCTGCCCGTGGCTTACCACGATCTGCTGAATTTCTACGAGTCGTTTCCGGTCATCGATAAAAACGGGAAGGATACGCTTTGGGAAAGCCCGCTCTACCCGCCGCACGAACTGGAACGCTTGCATGCGGGATTGAAAAAGGTGTATGCAATGCTCAAAGCTTCGGGTAACCTGCGCATCGTCGAGCACAAATACATCGATCGGATCGACTATTGCAAGTTCGGTAATTCCAACCCATTCCGCATTAAAATCGTGAACCGGCTGAATGATATTTATGATTATTTCTACGTCAAGAAAGCCGATTCTTCCCGCATTTACGGACTGGAACTGGAAGAAATCTTCTCACCCAACCAGGTTAACTACATCGTCGACGGCGAGACGCTCATCGAAGAGCACATTGCCGGGATTCCGGGCGACGAGTTTGCACGTACCCGCATGCGCGATCCCGATTATAATCCGATCCGCATCGCCAAGGAGTTTGTGAAGTTCAATGAGCGCTGCAAGATCACTTTGCTCGGCGATATGCGCTCCTACAATTTCGTCATGCAAATTACCCCGGATTTCGACGATTTTCAGTTCCGTCTCCGCGCCATTGATTTCGACCAGCAGTTTTATGAGGGCAATCTGAAAGTGTATATGCCGCAGTTTTTCAAGGAAAACCGTGCATACGTGCAGCTGGCCATGGAATACCTCACCGATAAAACCGTGGTACAATATCAGCAGGAAGAACAGTCGTCGATCATGTACCAGGCCAAAGCCGAGCGTTACCGCCTGCGGGACCTGCGGGATGTGTGCATTAAGGACAAAATTTCGACCGAAGAAAACATCCACAGGCTACGCGAAAGCCTTGCCACGCATTATTCAGATAATCATTACCACAAATGCGAAACGATGACCGAGATCATCGAACTGAATATCAAAAATGTGATCCGTATGGTGATTGCGTAGCACTGAAAGCGCATTGACCAGTCAGGGTAGAACGGGCGGTTCTTTGACCAAATCATTAAGTTTAATAGCTAAGTATGAAATAGTTACATTATTTCTTAATTTGTAACTATTCATTGCTATCTGGTCAATTTCTTCTAAGCTTTTCTTACCCTATGAGAAACTTACTACTGGTTATTTTGGGGGTTGCCATCACGTGGTGCGCGAGGGCGCAGACGTGCGGAGTGGGCGGATTAACATTTACGTCGCAAGCGGATATCAACAATTTTACAACTAGCAACCCTGGTTGCACGCAGATTCTCGGCGATGTGAGCATTATCGGTTCCGGGATAGTGAATCTCAATGGCCTGTCCGGCGTGACATCGATCGATGGATCGCTTTTCATCTGGCAGACGGACCTGCCCGACCTTACCGGCCTCGGTGCACTTACGAAAGTAGGGCAGGACCTCACCGTGACGGAATGTCCGTCGCTGATCAGCCTGTCGGGCCTTTCCAGCCTGACTGAAATAGGGGCGCAACTGAACGTCAGGACCTGCCCGTTGACCAACCTGAGCGGAATGCCGCTGCTGACCAAGCTGGGGTCGCTTAACCTGACCGACAATGCGTCTATCGTCAATTTCACGGGCCTGAGCGGCATTACTACCATTGGCGGATGGATTTATCTGGTCGATAATCCCGCATTGGTCGATATGACCGGTTTGGGTAATCTGGCGTCGGTAGGGCAGATTACGCTGGTGAATTCGATGCAAACTTTTACGGGGCTATCATCGCTTACCGCCATTACGGGTAACCTGGAAATCTATTCAAATGGTCTCCGAAGTCTTGCCGGGCTCGAAAGGCTTAAAACCATTGGTGGTACATTCGAAATTCGTGCAAAAGGTGCATTGACACTGGGCGATATGAGTGGGCTGGATTCACTGACCAGTGTCGGCGGCGATCTCATTTTTGCCAATATGGGTTACATTATGAGCTTGAACGGACTGGAAAGCCTGACAAACGTCGGAGGGAAAATCAGCATCGAGAGTATCGAAAGTATTCAATCGCTGGGCGGACTGGAAAATATTAACCCTGATTCGTTTACCGATTTGACGATCATTTATTCCCAGCAGCTGAATGACTGCGGCGTAAAAAGCATTTGCAATTATCTCAAAGATCCCGCCAATCCTGCTTCGTTCGCAGATAATCAGGTAGGCTGCAATTCTCGGGAAGCCATTCTGGCGTCAAACGGCTGCATGGCTGCATTTCCGGTCCGGCTGGTTGATTTCTTAGGAAAGCAAACGCCGGAAGGCAACAAACTGATCTGGAATACTTCGTGGGAAACCAACAACAAAGGATTTGCTGTCGAACGGAGCGATAATGCGCTGCATTTTACCGAAATAGGGTTTGTAGCAGGCAATACCGATACCAAAGAAAATTCGAGCTATTCTTTTACGGATACGCAAATGAAAGCTGCTGTTTATTACAGGTTGAAACAGGTGGATTGGGATGAAAAATTTACTTACTCCCGAATTATTGCGGTCGGTGGCGGGGTGCTTGAAAAGCCTGGTTATGTGTATCCCAATCCTGCCCGCGGCCATTTGGTAATAGGTAAAGGTTTTGGGGACAACTCCTACCGGCTGTTGAACAAGCAAGGCATTTCGGTAATAGAGTCAACGATTTTGCCCAGCCGTACCGTGGACGTGAGTAAACTGCCCAACGATCTGTACTTTCTCGAAGTGGGAAGCGATGTGATCAAAGTTGTCGTCAATAACGACTGACAGTACCGCATTCCCGGATATTAATCGTAAATTTGCAGCAGCAATACGGAACCAGCGCTCGTTCAGCGGCGTTGGTTTCTTTCACAAATCTATCAAAATCGGAAGGCATTCAACCTTCGCCAGATTACTACAATGAGTAAACACGGACGCATTCTTGTCGCCATGAGCGGCGGCATCGACAGCTCGCTCGCAGCTGTTCTTCTCCACGAACAAGGTTATGAGGTCATTGGTATGACCATGAAAACCTGGGACTATGCCAGCAGTGGCGGTACCAAGAAAGAAACCGGCTGTTGTTCGCTGGATTCCATCAACGACGCACGCAATATTGCGGTGGAACTCGGTTTTCCGCATTATATTCTCGATATCCGCGCCGAGTTTGGTGATTACGTGATCGACCACTTCACCGGCGAATACCTCGAAGGCCGCACGCCGAATCCGTGCGTGCTTTGCAACACGCATATCAAATGGGACGCATTGCTCCGTCGGGCCGACAGGCTCGATTGCGAATTCATCGCTACCGGGCATTATGCCAATATGCAGTTCAATAACGGCCGCCATTATGTATCCAAAGGCATTGATGCGTGGAAAGATCAAAGCTATGTGCTTTGGGGTGTATCGCAGGAAAGCCTGGCCCGCACTAAGTTGCCGTTAGGCTATCTGCATAAAACCGAAATCCGTGAAATGGCACGTGAAAGAGGTTTTATTGATCTGGTGAATAAATCTGAAAGCTACGAAATCTGCTTTGTGCCGGATAACGACTATCGGGGTTTCCTGAAAAGGCGTATTCCCGGGCTTGAAGCGGAAGTAGCAGGCGGGAATTTCATTTACGCGGATGGTACAGTCGTTGGGAAACATGAAGGTTACCCATTCTACACGGTTGGTCAGCGCAAAGGGCTCGGTATTGCATTAGGCCGTCCCGTTTTCGTGACTGAAATCCGGAAAGATACCAATGAAGTGGTGCTTGGCGACATGCCCGATCTTTTCCGCGACGGCATGAATGTGAGCAAATTGAACCTCCAAAAATACGAATCGATCGAAAAGCCGCTGGAAACCGTCACCAAAGTGCGCTATAAACATGATGGTACGCCGGCGATCATCGAACAAACCGGCCCGGATCAAATAGTAGCCCGCTTTCATGATGGCGTGAACGGTATAGCCCCTGGACAAGCCGCTGTTTTTTACGAAGGTGATGATGTGGTCGGCGGCGGCTGGATTATGAAGAGCTTTAAGCAGGAGTGAAATTCATGCATTAAATTTCTAAATTACTCTTCCATTATCTACTCAAAGTTCCTCTGTAAAGTTTCATCATCGACAAACTTACAGATGGATTTAAATCTTGCGCCGGATGGCGAAGGAAAGGGTTAGATTGGATTTGGTCTCAAAAAATGCGGGGATTTTTCGCAAGGAACTCGGCGGGGAAATCGAATTTAATATGGCTGGGATTAAAGAATGCATCAATCAACCGTTTAATCTCTACCGCGACAAGATCTTATTGCTAATCGATGGATTGGAAGGTGCATTGAGAAGCGCTACTTATGTAGGTTTTACATCACATCAAAATCATCCCAGACCCCACGTCGTTGGATATCATTTCTTTGAAACGCAAATAGGCGGTGAAACCGCCTATTTTAATGTCCAGTTGACGGTTCAGAACCGCTATTTTCTTTACTCGATCACAGAATCGATACGCTGGGAAACTCTGGAATAAAAAAACACCCGACGTGCTTAGAGGAGATGCAATCCAATGCCGGTTCAGGTGTTACACAAATATAAGACTTTTATCTGAAAAACAAGTCTTATTATCAGATCTTAATCCTCTGCCTCACAGCTTCATACAGAATGATAGAACTGGCAACGGATACGTTCAGCGACTCTACTTGCCCGGCAAGCGGGATTCTCGCGCCGCTGTCGGCGAGGTCGATGAATTCCTTCGAAATACCATCCTCTTCCGAGCCCATGATGATCACCGTTGGGACGGAGAAGTCAATTTCATAAAGCGACTTGTCTGTTTTTTCCGTACAAGCGATGATCTGCAATCCGCTGTTCCGAAGGTAAGTGAGCGTTTCATAGAGATTCGGCTCGCGGCAAATCGGCAAGAAGTTCAATGCGCCGGAAGATGTTTTCATCGCATCCGCATTGATTTGCGCGCCGCCTTTGGTGGGGACGATGATCGCCTGCACACCTGCGCATTCGGCTGTACGCGCGATCGCACCGAAGTTGCGGACGTCGGTAACGCGGTCGAGCAGGAGCAGGAGCGGGGTTTTGCCATCCTCATACACCTGCGTAAGCACATTGTGCAAAGGCATGTACTGAATGGGTGACACAAATGCGATCACACCCTGGTGGTTTTTGCGGGTTACCCGGTTCAGTTTTTCAACCGGTACACGCTGATAGGGTACGCCAAGTTCTTTGGCGAGTTTCTCAATTTCCGCAAGTCCGAACTCGCGCTGAATAAATAACCGTTCGATTTCCTTGCCTGAACGAAGGGTTTCAAGTACCGACTGCGTACCAAAAACCATATCGGCCTGGGACTGTCTGGGGGCTGGTTTTCTTACCGTATACTTCCGTTTCTCCATGCTTCTACTACTGGATACCAAATCGGCTGGTACTCGGCATAGCGAACCAGTTCATAATGATCATCCACAAATTGATTGTTTCTTCTGTTAAATGTAAAATTGACGTTTTGGGCGTTGCCTCTGTGATCGTACGTCCAAACCTCGCGGTCTTTGCTACGCTGTACTTTGTCCGGCGGGCCCAATACAATGTAAATCATTCCTTTGTCGGTTTTCCAGCCTTCTTTGTAGGTGGTGAAAAGCTGGTTGGCTTCTTCGACGCGTCCATAGAACGAGCGGATCGATTGCTGCGCAAGCGGTGCATTGCCATTCATGAGCGTCAGCCAGTATTTATCCAAAGCCTTTTTGTAATCCTCTGCCTTTTTGATCTCGTTGATCTCGTTATTGGTACTCATGTAAAGCAACGGGCCAAGGAGTAATTGCGGACGGGTAACCTTCGGAAAGCGCTCATTCACTACCAGAATGCCAAGGCCTTCCGATTGCGTGGTATCTGCGAAAATATTGTAGAGACCTTCCTTCGTGAATTGCAGCGGCTGATTGGCGCTGATCGTGAAGGTACTATCCACCTCCAGTGATTTGCCCACGTTCTTCGGAGCGATGTTCATTGGCGATCCTGCCGGTTCGAAGTCGTGGTTGTAGTAGTAAACGTGCAGCTGATCGGCGCTTTCGCCTGCTTTCTTGATCGTGAACTGCTCGTTGGAACTGATATAATGTCTCTGCAATGGCTGCGTGGAATTGCCGGTATAAACACCGTACATCTGGTTTACGGCCAGCTTTTTGAAGCGGATCGTGAGGTCGTTCAATACTTTTTTCAACGTGCCGGTCTGGCTGATTTCGCTCAGCAGCACGCCGTAGTCGCGGTTAGGGCTTTTAAGCTCATAGGAAATCACGATTTTGTCGCCTATGCGGGAAACGTTCGTGGAGTCGAGCTTCACATTGCCGTAGCCGAGCCGTTCGCGTGTTCCGTAATCGGAATAGATGACGTAGTTGAGGTTATATAGTTTTACAAAATCTGCAACGCTCATCGGATTTTTCCCTTTGAAAGCATCCACGTACAGAAACACCGACGTCTGCGTCGTGTCTTTCAACAAATACTTGCTTTGAATGGCCACCAGGGAGAGCTCCTCGTTCACCGGTGCCGGGGCCGCCTGCTGTTGCTCCGTCGGCCGTACCTGCGCCTCGGGAATCTGCTTCATAGATTTATTCGATGATGCGCACCCGGCCATCACCAAAACAGACATTATATGGATACAAAAGCGAAGATTTGTTCTCATGTACGTGTATTCATCGTTTGTCAAATAACGAACGAACGGGCAAAATTACCCAATAAAACGGTAATAAAATTTTTATTCCGGACTCTTACCGCTGCGGGTAGCTGATTTGATCTGCTCTTCGATGGCATCCCATTGATTGTCAGTGATTTCTTTCAGGAAATTGAATTGGCCTCCGGCTAGTACCTCACCGCCGTCGAGTGTGATCACTTCGCCGGTCATATAGGCTGAAAAATCCGAAATTAAGTAGGCCGCCAGATTGGCCAATTCCTGATGCTCGCCTGTGCGCGCGAGGGGAATGCGGTTTTCGAATGCGAATTTCGTGGCGAGTTCCTCCGGAAACAGGCGGTCCCAGGCTCCTTTTGTCGGAAACGGGCCGGGCGCGATCGCATTGAGGCGTATGCCATGCCGTCCCCATTCGAATGCGAGTGATTTGGTCATAGTGAGCACACCCGCTTTGGCCATGGCCGACGGTACTACCCAGCCCGAGCCGGTGGTGGCGTAGGTGGTTACGATGTTAAGTACTGAGCCTTTGATATGGTTCTTAATCCAGTACTTGCCCAGAGCCAGAGTGAAATAGTAGGTGCCGCGTAGCACAATATCGACGACCGTATCAACCGCTTTATAGGAAAGTCGCTCCGTAGGACTGATGAAATTCCCTGCGGAGTTATTGACCAGTCCATCAACCTGTCCGAATGCTTCAACGGCTTTCGCGATCACATTTTCGATCTGCTCGGTCTTTCTTACATCGCACGCCACATAAAGGATCCTGCCTCCGGTGCTCTGGCGGAGT
>DATMSL010000050.1:0-9531 GCA_035565435.1 Dyadobacter sp.
GCTCAGCATCTGCGATGAAGATTTGATAGTCGCCGGCTTGCGGGTCGATTTTGTGGAGTTCTTCAAAACCGCGCAGCAACACCACATTGAACCAATAATTATCCGGCAACTTGCTGTTCTTGTAAAAATGCTTCTTCGAACCTTCGGCTAATGCCCTGGCTTCGTCCAGGTATTCCTTTTTGCCTGTGATATTGTGCAGCAAAACCGCAGATTGCAGCATAGTGCCGGTATTATAGGAGTATTTGGCCGAATCTATTTTCAGTGACGGCACTTTAATGGCGTCATAATAGGTCCCATCGTTTGCGCGCAGGTTCTTCTTGGTCCAATCGTAAAGGCTGATCGCCGTTTTGAGGTATTCAGGCTCCTTTTTGATCTGGTACAACTGCAATGCCACCAGTATTCCCGGGCCATTCGAGCAGGTATTTTTCGTATTCTTTTCGTCCTCCTTCCAATAGAGGCCGCCGCCAGCCTGATCGTCGTAGCCGGTCATCATGAACCGGTAAATTTCTTCGGCGATGCTCAGATAATCCTTCTCACCTGTGCGGTTGTACGCATCCAGGCACGCGATTGCAATCCATTGGTTGTCGTCGTAGAAACGCGAGTCCTTTTGCTCGCTTGTCACATACGCCTGATAACCCGGGGCAGGCGCATTGGTATTGTAATATTGGCGTATGGCACCCAAAACCGGCTTCATATATTGCTTGCCCGGGCTTACTGCCTCCGATTCGGTCGCGGCTTGGAGCAATGCGCAAAGGGGCCACAGATAGGAATGCGGCTTTTCATTCTTGCCATTTGTTTCAATAAAAAGGCCTGTCGACGACTCGTAAAACACGCCTTCGATGTTGAGGAGAATCTGCCCGCGGCGCGATTTGTAGTCGGGTGCGGCGGATTGGGATACGGCGGGGTCGAAGCGGGCCATGGCGAGCAAAACCAGCGCCGTTGTGTACATACTTTTCATAAATAGTTTCGATTTTTTTGAGTAGAAGGAGCCACCGCAAGGTTCTCTACTTGAAAACCCCTCCTTAAATCGCCGCCCGTCAAAATCACCACCAACGGCATTTTAGCAAAATAGAATAATAAAATTTGGTTATTCTAATAATATACAGAACACTATTTCATATAGAATTCACATCCCGTATTTTTGATTAAATCCCCCATTAACCTGGCTAACCTTCTTGACTGCATTGGACAAACATACCGACGATGCCGTGCTCTGGAATTCGTTCCGTGGTGGGGACGAGCACGCATATACGGAGCTCGCGGGGCGCTATTACCGGACGCTTTTCCAGTATGGCCAGCGGTTCACGCGTAATATGCAGTTGATCGAGGATGTGATCCAGGACCTGCTGATACATTTATGGCTGCACCGCGCTACGATTAATGAGACTCCTTCCGTGAAGTTCTATCTTATCAAGGCATTCCGCCACCGGATGCTGAAAACCATCAAACCGTTGTGCGAAGAAACCGGACTGACCGAAGAATGCGATAACCTGCTGTCCGAATTTTCCAGCGAGGAGAGCTGGATTGGGCGTGAAAACGATCTGGCACTGAAAAAACAAGTCCATACAGCGATCCACCAGCTACCGGCGCGGCAACAGGAAGTCATTTACCTGCGTTTCTTTCAAAACCTGATGCCCGAGGAAATCGCCGGGCTTCTGGCGATCAATGCACAGTCGGTCAGCAATATCATCCAGCGGGCATTATCCAACCTCCGCGAACTCTGGCGCACACCTCCTTCCATTTCAGTCATCCTCTGCTCTTTTTGCCAAATTTCCTCCTGGTTCTGATTGAATCAGAAAAATTTTTCTTCTCAACCGAGTATTCCGGCAGAATGAACGGATAATGTGTAAAAAGCGCATTACGCCATGCTTCACGACCGGTTAGACCCTTTACTGCAATCGCTGCTCGAAAATCCCGCATTCAGATGCTGGGCAGAGGGCAGATGTGCCGAAGATGGGGCGGTTTGGCAGAAATGGGCGGTGGAGCATGAGGACGGAGAGGCTATTCTCCGGCAGGCCGTGGAAATTGCTCGTGTGATACCGGTACGCGACGAGCATCTGACAAACGAATACATCCAGGGCAAGGTCAGCGACGCACTGCAAGCCGCGAAACGGCAGGAGCAAATGGAGGATAGTCGAAAAAGGGAATCGTTCTTCCCCGTTTTCCTCTCGGGCTGGAACGTAGCGGCAAGCCTGCTGATCGTCGCCGGGCTTTGCTTTGCATTGTTCCGCATCTACCACGGACATCCTGCCCCGAAAGTGGCACAGACTGGCAGGCCCGCAAATGCCTTGAAAGAAATAGCCAATACAGAACGACCGTTCAAATATGTGCAGCTTCCCGACGGCAGCTCCGTAGTACTGCACCGTAACAGCACACTCAAATACCCCCAGGCATTCAAGGACAAGAAACGGGAAGTATACCTTACGGGCGAGGCGTTTTTTGAAGTAACCAAGAATCCCGAACAGCCGTTTTTTGTATACGCAGAAGAATTGGTCGCCAAAGTGCATGGTACCAGTTTCAGCATCAAGGCCATTGCCGATGAAAAGGAGATTACCGTTGCGGTCAAAACAGGTAAAGTCTCTGTTTTCAGCGAGCGGGCCTCCCCCACTCTCCTTCTCACCTGCAACCAGCAAGCCACATTCGAGCGCGCGCATGCAAAATTCGTTCGATCGGCCCTTAAAAGCCCCGTTCTGCTGAATATCCCTATTGAAAACCAGGAATTTACTTATTCAGAAACACCCGCGGCAGCCGTTTTCGACGCGCTTGCCAAAGCATATGGCGTGAACATGATATTCGACCGGGACAGCCTGGCGAATTGCAGCATTACCGCAACACTCGGCGACGAGCCGCTGGAAAACAAGCTGAAATGGCTCTGTACAATTCTTGAAGCCAAATACACGATTACCGAAGACAGCATTACCATTACCGGAACACCATGCAACTGATTATTCACTTCAAAACCCGACTATTTGGATAAAAACAACAAAAGGTGAACGATGCTACCAACATCATTCACCCGAATGAAAATCCCCTCTTTCTGTGCTGGCGCTAAGAAGGTCCGAAACCGGACACGGGAATTATTTTGCCGATTTTTTTAAACCTACAAAACAGACAAAAGTATGAAAAAAACCTTTGACCGGCAGAGTTACCTGCTCAAAATTATGAGAATCAGCCTCATACAATTGTTCATCATCATCCAGTTCTCCGGGCTCGCCATCGCTTTCGACGGCTTCGGGCAGGAGGTACTCAACCGTCGCCTGACGATCAACATCCGCGAGCAAAAAATCGGTGCGGCCCTGGAACAGATCGGCAAACTCTCCGGCGTGCATTTCATGTACAGTCCGGAGCTCATCCGCTCGCAGCGCAAGGTCACTTTCAGCGCCCGCGAGGAGAAGTTGGAATCCATTCTCGACAATTTCCTGACACCCTTGCAGGTTTCGTACGAAGTTTCGGGGAAGCAGATTTTGCTGAAAAGAGCTCCATCCAAACCCGCCCTCAACTTACCGGAAGGCGCAGGCACCTCCATTAAAACAATTCAGGCCATTGATTTTCAGATTAAAGGTACCGTAAAAGACGCGACGGGCGGTACGATTCCGGGTGCCACGGTCGTCCTCAAAGGCAGCTCCTCCGTGGGTACCACAACCGATGCTGACGGCGGATTTTCCCTGAACGTTCCCGACGGCAGCACCACGCTGGTGGTTTCGTCTATCGGTTTCCTCACCCAGGAGATTGATATTGCCAATAAAACGATGGTGGAGGTTACGCTTCAATCCGACATCAAGTCGCTGAGCGAGGTGGTGGTAACAGGTTATTCGTCTCAATCGAAACGCGATATTACCGGCGCGGTGTCGACCGTTGACGCTACCGAACTCACCAAGGTTGCGGCTCCGAACGTGGCGCAGCAATTGCAGGGACGCGTGGCGGGGGTAACCGTTACGTCCAACAACACGCCGGGAGGCGAGGCGACCGTCCGTATCCGCGGCTTTGGTACCATCAACAATAACGACCCGCTTTACGTCATCGACGGCGTGCCTACCAAAGGCGGCCTGAATAGCATTAACCCGAACAATATCGAGTCGATGCAGGTGTTGAAAGACGCCTCTTCCGCTTCCATTTACGGCTCGCGTGCTGCTAACGGGGTGATTATCATTACTACTAAAAAAGGAAAAGTAGGCGCTCCCAGGTTTACATTCAACTCCCGGGCAGGCTTCCAGACCGGCAAAGTAGACCTTGACCTGATCAAAGATCCGCAGCAATTCGGCGACCTTCTGTGGACGCAACGGAAAAACGCAGGCGTGCTGACGAACGGTAATCCCTCGCACCAGCAATACGGCAATGGTCCTACCGCCGTGGTACCTGATTACATTCTGGCGGGATCCAGTTATGGCCTTTTTGAAGGCGACCCGAAGACTGACCCTTCCCTTTACAACTACAACCGCGCTGGATTTTACCAGATCGTAAAGGCCAATAAGGAAGGTACCGACTGGCACAAGGAAATCCTTCGCCCGGCAGCCATTCAGGAATATAATATCGGTGCAAATGGCGGTACGGAGAATGGCCGCTACGCTATCGCGCTCAACTATTTCAAACAGGATGGTGTATTGATTCACACTTCGTTCGATCGCTACTCGATCCGCTCCAATACCGAGTTTACTTTCAAAAAACGCATTCGCCTCGGAGAGAACCTGGAATTGAGCTATACTGAAAACAAAGGTTACTACAACGCAAACGGCACGGCCAGCAGTACCAACAACCAGGACGGCAACCCGATCGGTAATGGTTACCGCATTCCTTCGATCATTCCGGTGTACGATATTATGGGCAATTTCGCAGCTACCCGCGCTGCCGGCCTTGGCCCTGCCACCAACCCCGTCGCCCAGCTCTGGAGAAGCCGCAACAACCAGACCAACACGTTGCGCGCATTCGGTAATGCATACGTCGAAGTGGATATCCTGAAAGACCTCACAGCCAAATCGAGCATCGGTATCGACTTCATCAATGCCAACCGCGTGAGCTATACGCTTCTTGACCTCGAAGAAGCCGAAATCGAAGCGGCCAATGCAATGACGAACGGAAATGCCTACGACATCAACTGGACGTGGTCGAATACATTGAATTATACCAAAAACCTGGGCACCTCACACAAAATCAGCGTGCTGGCGGGTACGGAGGCTATTAAAGGTACCGGCCGCGACTTCTCCGGTACGCGGACTACCTTCTTCTCGGAAGATCCCTTATATATGTACCTCAACTCCGGCACCGCGGGCATTGCCAATACCGGCGCAGGTTACGAGTGGGCTCTGTTCTCCATTTTCGGAAAAGCAAACTACGCATTCAAGGACCGTTACCTGTTAGAAGCTACGGTACGCCGCGATGGTTCTTCGCGCTTCGGGCAAAACAACCGCTATGGTACATTCCCGGCATTCAGCGCGGGATGGCGCTTGTCGGAAGAAAGTTTTATGAAAAGCATTCCCTGGCTGGATGATCTCAAACTCCGTGCGGGCTGGGGACAGACCGGTAACCAGGAGATTGGAAACTACAATGGTTTCAGCACCTATCGTTCGAGCCTGAGCCAGTCGTCCTACGCGATCGACGGATCGAACAATGCTGTCCAGCCGGGCTTCGATACCGAGGCATTCGGCAACCAGAATGCGAAATGGGAAACTACCACGCAGACTAACGTGGGTATCGACGCTACCTTCCTGAAAGGGATGTTCGGCCTGAACCTTGATTTGTACAACCGTACCACTTCCGATATGCTTTACCAGGTTGCATTGCCGGCCACGCAGGGAGTCGCAACCATTCCTTTCGTGAATGTGGGTGAAATGAACAACAAGGGTATCGACCTCGGCATCGACTTCCACAATAAAGCATTGAACGGCGACCTTACTTACTCCGTAGGCGTCAATTTTTCTACCTATAAAAACGAAGTCAAAAAGCTGAACAACAGTGCTACCGCTGTACTCCTTGGGCCTTCGATTCGCAGCTACACCTGGACGCGCTCGGTGGCTGGTATGCCATTGTACTCATTCTACGGCTTGCAGATCGACGGCATTTACCAGAATCAGGGCGAAGTGGATAACGGTCCGAAATATCCGGGCTATGCGGCTGTGGGTAAATACAAATACCACGATACCGACGGCGACGGCACCATTACCGACAACGACCGCAAGTTCCTCGGCAACCCGCACCCGGATTTCACTTACGGTATCAACCTGAATGTAGGTTACAAAAACTTCGATCTTTCGGCATTCTTCCAGGGTGTGAAGGGCAACCAGATCATCAACATGGTGAAACGCTGGGTGGATTTCAATAACCAGGCCGGTAACCGCAGCCTCCGCATGCTCAACGACTCATGGACGCCCGAAAACCCGGATGCGGTATTGCCGATCCTCGATGCGAACGACAGCCGCAGCCAGCAGCCTTCGAGCTATTTCATCGAAGACGGTTCTTACCTGCGCATGAAAAACCTCACGCTCGGCTACACATTGCCTGCCGGTGTGTTGTCCAAAATCGGTTTCGAGAGCGCACGCGTCTATTTGCAGGCGCAAAACCTTTTCACAATCACCAAATACAGCGGCATCGATCCTGAAGTGACCTCGGTAGGTTCTACGCCCGGCAGCACGGTTTTGGGCGTGGATCAGGGTAATTATCCGAATTCGAAGATGTACCAGATCGGTATCAACTTCGGGTTCTAGTTCGGTTTAAATAAATCTTTAACACGGCATCATTCTCATTATCAATATGAAAAAGAGCGTATTAGCATTAACAGCAATGGTCTGCGTGGGCGTACTCACCTCCTGCGGCGACAGTTTTCTCGAAACCACGCCGCTGGGGGTGGGCAACGAGGCCATGCTTGCAAATAAAACCGGCGTCAATGCGGTATTGATCGGCGCATACAGCTTGCTCGACGGCGTTGGTTCCGGTCCCGTAAATACCTCGTCGGTCAGCAACTGGATTTACGGCTCCATCGCTTCCGACGACGCCTACAAAGGCAGCGACGTGGGTGATCAGGCGCAAATCACGACCATCGAACGCTACATTGCCCAGGCCGACATCGGAGCCTACAACGACAAATGGGTGGCCGTTTACGACGGTGTTTCCCGCTCCAACAACGTGATCAACCTCATCGCCAAGGCTACCGATATGACCGCTGCCGAAAAAGCGCAAGCCCTCGGCGAAGCCCGCTTCCTCCGTGCCTGGTACCATTTCGAGGCGAAAAAGCTTTGGAATATGGTGCCTTATGTGGACGAAACGGTCACCGACTACATCAATCTGCCCAACAACAAGGACATCTGGCCGAATATCGAGGCGGATATTCAATTCGCAATCGACAACATGTCGGCTACCAAAGCGCAGGTGGGCCGTGCAAGCAAATGGACTGCCAAGGCGTTACTCGCCAAAGTCCATATGTACCAGCGGGATTACCTCGCCGCCAAACCTTTACTGGACGACGTGATCAGCAATGGCCCGTTCTCGCTCGTGAACAGCTTTCATGACAACTTCCGTATTACCACGGAAAATAATTCGGAGTCCATTTTTGAAGTACAAATGTCTGTTGCTGATGGCGGTGCGGGCCAGAACGGAAGTTGGGGAGACAACTATAATTTCCCTTACGGCTCGGCTCCCGGCGGTTGCTGCGGATTCTTCCAGCCCACCCAAAACCTCGTGAATGCATTCAAGACCGATGCTAGCGGTCTTCCGTTGCTGGACACTTTTAATGACGTGGATGTGAAGAATGATGAAGGGCTTTCTTCTACCGATGCATTTACGCCATACGAAGGCACCCTGGACCCACGCCTCGACTGGACCGTGGGTCGTCGCGGACTGCCATTCCTGAACTGGGGCATTCACCCGGGTAAAAACTGGATCCGTGACCAGAGCTTCGGCGGGCCTTACACTTTCAAAAAGTTCTTCGCTTACAGCGGTGAAAATGCCGGCGCCGAGTCGCCCCGCGCCAATGCGAACAACTACCGCGCCATTCGCCTGGCCGACATCCTGCTGATGCGCGCCGAAGTGGCTGTGGAGGATAACGAACTCGCCACTGCATTGAAACTCGTGAACCAGGTACGCACCCGCGCAGCCAACGTGGTGGTGCTCGATGCTGCGAACAAACCTGCCGCAAACTACCTTGTGAAACCCTACCCCGCATTCACAAACCAGGAATACGCCCGGAAAGCGGTGCGTTTCGAGCGTCGCCTGGAACTCGCCATGGAGGGCCACCGGCATTTCGACCTGGTACGCTGGGGCAATGCGGACGTGGTGCTGAATGCCTACCTGACCAAGGAAAGCAAGAAACGTACTTACCTCGCCGGCGCCACTTTCGTGAAGGGTAAAAGCGAATATTTCCCCATCCCTCAGGCGCAAATAGATATTATGGGTGCAAACGTTTTGAAGCAGAATCCATAAAAGTGACAAATTTTTAATATTATTATCCAAAAATATCACTCGATGATGCCTCACGAACAGGATAATACTTCACGGCGCGATTGGCTTAAAACCATCGCACTCGGCGGCGCGGCGGCTATGACCGGCCACGTTGCACAAGCGGAAACAGCCCCGGCACCCGCTGCACGCAGAATTCCCATTGCCGTCTCGACCTACTCCTACTGGCACTTCCAGGAGCAGAAGTATCCGATCGACAAAGTGATCGAGGACGCGGCCAGGCTTGGCTTCGACGGCGTGGAAATTCTCCACCGGCAAATGGATAACGAGACCATTCCCTACATGAACAAGCTGAAAAGGCTTGCATTTGATAACGGATTGGCGCTTCCGCTTCTCTCTATCCATCAAAGCTTTGTGCAGCCGAAGCCGGAAGATCGAAAAAAGGACATTGAACATACCTTAAAATGTATTAACCTTGCGACCCAAATGGGGATTCCCGCGATCCGGATGAACACAGGAAGCTGGCGGACGGTGAAGCGCGATGCCAACTATTATAAAGATGGCAAAGAGCCGCCGATCCAGGGCTTCACCGATCAGGACGCCATCAAATGGTGTATCGAATCGATGCAGGAATGCCTGGTGGCTGCCGAGAAAGCGGGGGTTGTGCTCGCGATCGAAAACCATTGGGGGCTTTCGTCGAACATCGATTACCTGCTCGAAATTTATAAACCGCTGGCCTCGTCGCCTGCGATGGGCATGAATGTCGATACCGGCAATTTTGTAGGCGATCCCTACCCGCAGTTCGAACGCCTGGCGCCATACGCGACGATCGTTCAGGCCAAGACCTATTACGGCGGAGGCCATTATTACGACCTAGATCTGGATTACAAACGGATCGCGGGTATTTTAAGGAAAGCGAATTTCAAAGGTTACGTGTCGCTGGAAATGGAAGGGAAAGAAGATCCTGCCACAGCGGTGCCCAAAAGCCTGAAAGTATTACGTGAAGCGCTGAGCTAGAACGCCTTTTGCTTCGCAGAGATTTTCATAATTATATTCTGTAGTTAATAAAGTGCTGCTTCTCTGGGGCTGCACTTTTTGTTTTTAATAGTGCCACCAAGACACGAATAAACACGAATAGGATCTTCG
>DATMSL010000051.1:0-3281 GCA_035565435.1 Dyadobacter sp.
GGTTATGAAGAAATCGGAAGGGTCGATATTAACCAGACCACATTTCTGGACAACAACGGCGGCGAAGGACTCCGTCCCGGCGTCTCCTACTCCTACCGCATCGTGGCCCTCTTCCCAAGACCAGGCGCAAGCCCGACCGACCCGGGTTACCTGATCGGTGGCGGGGAAAGCCTTGCTTCCGCCGAGTATTGCCTCAACCTCCCATTGGCCATGCCCGTCATTACCAACGTGACGGTTGATTCCACCAGCACCACCAGGGGACAAATCACCGTCAAATGGATCAAGCCTGCTACCGCAACCGGACTGCCCGCTCAGTACCGCCTGTACAGGGCTACCGGACAGAATGGCGCCGTTTTCACTAAAATTGCCGACATCAACACCAACCTCACACCAGGAGCGGCCGACACCCTTTTCGTCGATAAAGGGCTCAATACCGAGGCCAATGCGTACAACTACAAACTCGAATATTATACCACGGTAAACGGGCAGCTTACCAAGTTCGACGAAACCGAAACCGCCAGCTCGGTCAGGCTCGAACAGGCTGCCGCACAACCCAATCAGGTAGGGTTGAAATGGACCGCGCTCGTACCCTGGGATAATGGCAACCGCGTGCACCGGGTGTACCGGGAGGATAAAACAAAACCGGGTACTTTCAACCGCATTGCCGAAGTATCCGTCGCCGGACCACAAACATTTACCTATGTCGATGACGGTACCGATAAATATGCCGCCGATGGAACCGTGAATGTGACTATTGTCAAGGACTCCACCTATTGTTATAAAGTAGAAACTGTCGGTTCCTATAATAACAGTCAGATCAAACCATCGGTACTTTACAACTTCTCGCAAATCCTTTGTGTTTCCTCCTCGGATACCACCAGGCCTTGCCCGCCAGTGCTCACCCTCGACCCGCTTAATTGCGATTCGCTCAGGGCGCATCCCGAAGCTTTTTGTACCCCTACCGGATTTACCAACCATCTCACATGGCAATACCCTGCCGAAGTGGGTGGAAAGGAATGCGACCCGCTTGTGACTGCTTACAGGATTTATTATGCAAGATATGAAGGTGATGCACCAGCATTGATCGCCACTGTGACCACCCCACCTTCCCCGCTGCAAACCAGCTTCGACCATACAGGGCTCACTTCGTTTGCAGGATGCTATTATGTGACGGCCGTTAACCGATTCGGGAGCGAAAGTGCGCCGAGCAACACCGTGTGCCGCGATAACTGTCCGATGTTTGTGCTGCCAAACGTATTTACACCCAATGGCGACAACAAAAACGACACCTTCCAACCCCTGGAATGCCCTGCATTTGTCCAATCGCTCGAATTCAAGGCCTACAACCGATGGGGTGCGCAGGTATACTCGACCAAGGATGTCAACATCAACTGGGACGGTAAAACCAATGGTGGAAAAGAGCTCGCAGCCGGACAATATTATTATGAAGTAAAAATCTATTTCGAATCTTCTAAAAAACAAGGCACAGAGACCAGCATGAAAGGCTGGGTACAATTGCTGAGATAGCAATACAAAATCACATCAGAGCGCTATTTGTGCTGCCTGGGGACTTTGTTACAATTCGTATATGATTTATAAAGTTGTTTTGTATGTTTACAAAGCGACACATTATATTCATTCCCAAAGCACACATTTTTACCTGAATTTTCGTTGATTTAACGTACCTGACAGGAGAAATGGCACCTGCCATTACCTCCCTATCATTATTAGCTCGACACAGATTTATGCGCTCTGTTTTACGAATCCCATTATATTTATTCTTCCTGGCTTTGCTGTGTAATGGCTTCCAAGCCATGGCCACACACATACGCGCGGGTGAGATCACTGCCCGGAGGCTTACTCCCGCCAACTCGTCGGTCCATACTTACGAAATAAAGCTTACCGCCTATTTCGACATGCAGAATGGTGAGGGAGCCGCGAATGCGCAGAATTCGGTGTTTTTTACGATCGGCCCACCAAATGCCACCCAAGCTTCCAACGTTGATGTGATAGAAGCGCCTCGTATGCAACCGATCCCAAACATTGGAAACAACACAACGCAGAACACCTACATTATTAATTACACGTTTCGTTCCGCCGGAAAGTACCGTATTTCTTTCGAAGAGGACAACCGGAATAACAACGTACTGAACATCGGCCCTCCGCCCACGCAGAACCTGAACTTCTACGTGAGCACGATCCTGGAAATCAATTCCAATTTCGGAAAGAACCAGACGCCTGTCCTGCTCAATGCGCCGATCGACGTAGCGGCAGTAGGACAGCGCTACATTCACAACCCCGGCGCATTCGATGCCGATGGCGACAGCCTTGCCTACCGGATGTTTATACCCCAAAGAAGCGGTGTAAAAGGCACTGGTATCAATTTGCAATACAAGGACCCCAATATGGTAACGCCTCCCGGATCTACGGAAGCAGGCGCATCACCCGCCACTTTCAGCATTAACAGGATCACCGGCGATCTGATATGGGATGCGCCTGTTACGAAAGGATATTATAACGTCGCATTTGTCGTCGAAGAATGGCGCGATGGCGTACTCATAGGCGAGATCGTCCGCGACATGCAGATCATCGTCGAAGACGCCCGCAACGACCGACCGGTAATTAAGCCGATACCCGATATTTGCGTCGAGGCCGGTACGCTGATCAACCAACCCGTGACGGCTACGGACAAGAATGGCGACAAACTCACGCTCACATCATCGGGCGGTGTTTATGAAGCGTCTCTGATTCCTCCGGCCGTTGCGAAGTTTGCAGTGGCCAATCAAGGCGCTCAGGGGACTGTCAACGGTCTGTTCACCTGGCAAACCTCCTGCGCCCATATCCGTCTGGAGGCTTACGACGTCCTTTTTAAAGTGGAAGACGCACCGGGTCCGAACGTTCCCAACCCATCTCTGTTCCGGAAACTTGTTGATATGACTACCGTGAACATTAAGGTTTACGGACCGAAACCTACGGGATTAAAGGGCACAGCCGTTTCCGATCCTACCGGAACCGCTTACCGTCTCAACTGGGATGCTTATAAATGCCAGGTCACAGGGGCCAAAATCGCCATTTACAGGGCGGAAAAATGTACCGACCTTCAAGAGGATGTGTGTAGCCCAGGTATTCCCGCCGGATCAGGTTATGAAGAAATCGGAAGGGTCGATATTAACCAGACCACATTTCTGGACAACAACGGCGGCGAAGGACTCCGTCCCGGCGTCTCCTACTCCTACCGCATCGTGGCCCTCTTCCCAAGACCAGGCGCAAGCCCGACCGAC
>DATMSL010000052.1:0-9697 GCA_035565435.1 Dyadobacter sp.
AAAAGTACCGTAGCCTAACGCGGTATTTTTATTCCCTTCTGCTGACCTTACTGGTCATGACTGGTGCGTACGCTCAGGACGTAACGGTGAAGGGAAAAGTGAATGATGAGCAAGGGCAGGGGTTGCCCGGCGTGAGCGTCCTGGTGAAAGGGACATCGACAGGTACGGTAACAGACATCGAGGGTAACTATACTGTGAATGCGCCAAGTACGGCTACGCTCGTGTTTTCTTTCATCGGGTACATTACACAAGAGATCCCGCTGGGCAACAAAACCAGCCTGGACGTGAAAATGGCAACGGATACCAAGGCACTTGACGAAGTCGTGGTCGTGGGTTATGGTACTGCCAAGAAAGCAACCCTGACCGGTTCGGTAACGGCTGTGAAAGGTGCTGAGCTTCAAAAAGCGCCGTCAACTAACCTCTCTAACACATTGGGCGGTCGATTGCCGGGTGTTTCTGCGGTACAATCGAGCGGTGAGCCCGGTTACGACGGCTCGGCGATCCGTATCCGCGGTACCAACTCACTGGGTAACAGCAATGCGCTGATCGTGGTGGATGGTGTTCCTAACCGTTCCGGAGGTCTCGACCGCCTGAACCCTGCCGACATCGAGAGTATTTCGGTACTGAAAGATGCGGCTGCGGCGATTTACGGTTCACGTGCGGGTAACGGGGTAATCCTCATCACCACCAAACGCGGAAAAAGCGGTAAACCACAGCTATCATACGACCTCAACCTGGGCATTGCGCAGCCTACGCGCACGCCGCAAATGTCGAATGCAGCGGAATATGCTACTATCCGTAACGAATTGCAGATCTACGACAACTTGCCGGTAGGGCAGTGGCAGGGTGCATTGCAAGGGTTCAATACAAACGGTTCTTATACCCGTACCGATAACGGAAACGTACTGAGCGCGGTGTTTACGCCGGGTGATATTCAAAAATTCCGGGACGGTTCCGACCCGCTGACCCACCCGAATACGGACTGGTACGGCTCGGTGATCCGTAATTGGTCGCCCCAGCAGCGCCATAACCTCCAATTGACAGGTGGCAGCGAAAACATTAAATATCTTGCTTCGTTGGGGTATATCAACCAGGATGGTAACTATGTGAACTCTGCGACAGGTTACAAGCAGTACGACATGCGTGTGAATCTCGATACGAAGATCAACAAATACGTTACCGCTAAACTGGGCGTGGTAATGCGCGAGGAATTCCGTCGTTTTCCTAATGGCGGCGGCGCTGGCGACATCTTCCGTATGCTGATGCGTGGAAAACCTACCGAAATCGCGATCTGGCCGGATGGCCGTCCGGGTCCCGATATCGAGAACGGACAAAACCCCGCGGTGATCACGACCAACACGACGGGTTACAACAATGATAAGCGCGATTACATCCAAACCAACGGTCAATTGGATATCGATGTTCCTGGCGTACCAGGGTTGAAAGTAACCGCAATGGCTGCAATCGATAAGCAAATGCGCCGCCAAAAGTCGTTCCAAAAGCCATGGACGCTTTACTACTGGGATAAAAAGACTTTCGAAGCAGATGGTACAACGCCTTTCCTGACCGGTACCGTCCGTTCGACATTCAACGACCCGCGTTTGACCGAAACCTCTTCACAGGAGCTTTCTATCCAGCTGACGGGCCAGGCTTCCTATGAGAAAACATTTGGCTCGCACAACTTCAATGCAATGGTGGGTATCCAGCGCGAAACCGTGGATGCTGATGGTTTCTTCGCTTACCGTCGTTACTTCATTTCTCCGGTGGTTGACCAGCTTTTCGCGGGTGGTACGCCTGAGCAAAACATTGGTAACTCGGGTACGAACAATGCCGATCTGTTCAAACGCGCACGTTTGAGCTACTTTGGTCGTGTCGGTTACAACTTCAAAGAGAAATACCTCGCCGAGTTTCTCTGGCGTGCTGATGGGTCTTACGTATTTCCAAAAGAAGGCCGATTCGGCTTCTTCCCCGGGGTATCGGCAGGTTGGCGTATTTCCGAGGAAGGGTTCTGGAAAGACAACATCCGCTTCGTAAACAACGTGAAACTGCGTGCATCGTGGGGCCAAATGGGTGCTGAACCGTATTTGCTCGGTACAGAGACGCTGGCAGAATACCAGTACCTGAATACCATGGGCTTCGGTACTTACGTAATCAACGATCAGGTAGTGAAAACGCTTCTTGAAACGCGGGTAGTGAACGACAACTTTACCTGGGAAGTGGCCAACAACTCCAACTTCGGTATCGAAGGTACCTTGTGGAAAGACAGGATCGCATTTGAAATCGACTATTTCATTAACAACCGTTCGAAAATCCTGATCCCGATGACGGGTTCAACACCTTCGTCGGCGGGTATTGATGGCAAGCTGCCTCCTGTGAACCTGGGTAAGCTGCAAAACAAAGGTTTTGAATTTAAAGTGAGCTACGATGGTTCTGTTGACAATTTCACCTACTCGGTGGGTGTGAATGGTGGTTATGCCAAAAATACCATCAAGTACTGGAACGAAACGCCCGGTATCCCTTCTTATCAGACGACCACCGGCCGCCCGTACCAGGCATTTCTTGCTTACCAATATGATGGCGTTTTCCGCGACCAGGCTGAAATCGATGCCAACACAGTCGATTACAGTGGCATTACAGGTACATTGCGTCCCGGCGACATGAAGTTCAAGGATGTGAGCGGTGATGGCAAAATCACCAAGGATGATATGGTTCGTTCGGAAAAAACCAACCGTCCGCAATTCACAGGTGGTGTTAACATCAATCTCGGCTACAAAGCGTTCGATTTGTCTATCCTGTTCCAGGGAGCTGCCGGTGGTTTGCAATACGTAGGCCAGACAGAATCCGGTGACATTGGTAACTACCTGAAATATGCTTACGATCACCGCTGGACGATCGACAACCCAAGCTCGACAGACCCGCGCCTCGCTAACCGTAACAATACCTATTACACCAACCTGACAAACCAGGATTCGCCGGGTGCAAACACCTATTACCTGAAAAGTAATAACTACCTGCGTCTGAAAAACATCGAGTTGGGTTACAACCTTCCTTCGGAGCTCGGTTCGAAGATCGGTGTGAGCAACCTGCGCGTGTATGTAAACGCATTGAACCTGTTCACGATCGACAAGATCAAGATCTGGGATCCGGAAGCGACTTCTACCAACGGGCAATACTATCCGCAGTCGCGAGTTCTTAATGCAGGTGTACGTGTAACTTTCTAAGATTTAACAAATGAAACTGAGTTATAAAAATTGGATTTTTCTGGCGGCTCTGGCCACATCCGGACTGGTGTCGTGCGACACTGACTTCCTGGATGTAACACCGCCCACCGAAATTCCTACCGATGAGGTATGGAAAGATGGTGCTTTGGCCGAAGGATTTGTGACAGGTATCTACCAGGGCTTGCAGCAGGGTGGTTTCAGCGAGCAAATGCTGGCATCGCTCACAGACGAAGCAGTATTTACCCACACAGGCCGTAACATCAACACGGTGAACGAGGGTAGTTTGAGCCCTTCCAACCTGGGCTGGGTAGATGATACTTACGGATGGGGACCTATGTACACCCGTATCCGCGCTACCAACCAGGCGATCCAGTCGCTGCCGACTTCTACCTTCACCGATCAGACTTTGAAGGACCGTCTGAAAGGTGAGGCACACTTCCTGCGCGCTTACTACTACCAGCAGTTGGTACGCTACTACGGTTCGGTGCCTTTGATCACGAAAGTGTATGCATTGAACGAAGATTACTCTGTTGTACGGAATACTTTTGAAGAATGCGTGAAGTTCATCGTGGCTGATTGCGACAGTGCCGCCGCATTGCTGAAAGGCAAGACAGAGCAGAAAGGACGTGCTTCGGAAGTTTCTGCATTGGCATTGAAATCACGGATTTTGCTGTACGCTGCGAGCGACCTGCACGATGTTCCTACTGCGAAAGCAAAATCTGCATTGATTGCTGCCTATCCAAATCCTGAGTTTCTGGGTTATACCAGCGGCGACCGCAAGGCGCGCTGGACGGCCGCGCAGGCTGCTGCGAAAGCTGCATTGGATCTGAAAGCCGGTTACAAACTTAACCTGACTGCTCCTGTTACCGCGGCACAAGGTAAGACCAACTACATTTCAATAGCTATGGCCGGATACAGCGCCGATAAAACCCTGGATGCTTCCGGTGGCGACGACATTATCTTTGGCCGCTACTTCACTGCCAGCCAGACTTCGGATGGCGCACGTCAGACCGGTTTGAACAACGGTCCTAACGGCTACCACAACTGGGCCGGTAACACGCCGATCGGTTTGCTGGTGGATGATTATGAAATGATGGATGGCACTCCATTCGCATGGACCAACCCTACGCACAAAGCTAATCCTTATGCAAACCGCGATCCACGTTTCTACGCAACCGTAATGTATGATGGAGCTAACTGGAAACCACGTCCTTCCGACGCGAAAGACCCTGCTAACCAGATCCAGACCGGTTCTTACGATTTGCTTGACGAGAAAGGTGCATTGTTCAACCGCAAAGGGCTCGATACCCGCAGCAGTACGATCGAAGACTGGAACGGTAGCCGCACCGGTTACTATATGCGTAAGTTCATCGACCCGAACCCTGCATTGTATGACAACACCGACCGTCAGAATATCCCCTGGCCGTTCTTCCGCGTAACCGAGGTGGCGTTCAACTACATTGAGGCGAGCATTGAACTGGGACAGGATGCTGTTGCATTGGAATGGCTGAACAAGATCCGTTTCCGCGCTGGTATGCCTGCATTGAAAGTTTCGGGTGCTGCTTTGAAAGAAGCTTACCGTCATGAAAAACGTATTGAAATGGCTTACGAAGAGCAACGCTACCACGATGCACGTCGCTGGATGATCGCCTCAACTACGCTGGGCCGTTCGTTGCAGTTCATTACTGTGATCGGTAAGTTTAAGCCGGGCAAGTCGATGAAGGAGCCGTATCACTACGATCCGACCGTTTACGACTATACCTACACACCAACGGAGGACAAATCGCATGAAAACCGTACGTGGGTGGACAAGATGTATTTCCGTCCATTCAGCCGCGACGAGATCAACCGGAATGCGAAACTGGTTCAAAACCCTGGTTACGACAAGTAACAGATTTTGAGCATAATATCTGAGGACTGCCCGTGCTGTTACAGTACGGGCAGTTTTCGTTTTGAGGTTTTTTGAAGACAAATTCCCACAAAACGTGGACTTAGGTAAACACTATTAAACTAGTAGAATATTTTTAACCAATTAAAAATCAGTTAGTTGGTTATTTTGGCATAATCCTGTTGAGATAAATGGCCACAGTGCGAATGCACGAGGTCCCAAACATTAATAGTTGTCTAAAAAACAAGGATTATGAAAAAGCTAGTAGTATCTGCATTTGCCCTGGCGCTTATTTCGTTTGCTTCTGTTCAGGCCCAGACGGCCAGTCAGGCGACGGCTGATCATTCAGCGCATCAGGAAGCGGTGGCACAGAAAGCAACCAAGGGAGGCCAACAAGAGAGGGTCGAGGTGAAACCGGCAGATTTGCCGGAAGGAATTCAGAAAACGATTAAGAGCGACGACTTTAAGGGTTGGACGGTTAAGAAGGCATTTTTGGTAACAGAACCTGATAAGGCCGAGTATTATGAGCTACAAGTAGCGAACGGCAAGGAAAATGCCCTCGTGAAACTCGATAAAGACGGAAGAAATGTAGGATAACCATAGTATTCCTTCATTATTCAGTGATTGAGCCGGAGCGATCCGGCTTTTTTTGTTTCCGGGGCGGTTGCTAACTTTAACGTCGTATTTGAGAATCCTTAACCCATTATTGAATGATCTTAATTCTACGTTCTGTTTGCTGCATTGCCGCAGCTTCATTCCTCCTCTTTAACTGCGCAGGCAGAAAACAATCCACGCCCGCTGGCAGTCAGCTCGCCAGCACCGATTCACAAGGCAAGGAGCTTTTTACAACGCATTGCGTTTCCTGCCACGCCATGGAGCAGGAGGAGATCGGTCCGCGACTGGGCGGTGTTACCAATGTGCTCTCGGAAAAGGAACTGATTGCATTTATCAAGAACCCGAACCATGCGATCGAGTCAGGTAATGCACGGGCTGTGAGCCTTTCGAAACGGTACAAGATGATTATGCCGCCGTTTGATTTTTTGAAGGACGAAGAAATCCGGTCGATCCTCGGGTACATTGCTTCCGAAACGAAGGCGCACAATATCGCCCCGCTTGAAGTGAAAATCGATACGGCTTCGACCGCCCGTCTGGCCCGGGAGGTAATCAAAACGAGCCTGAGGATAGAGCTGGAAGACTATGTGACGATCCCGCCATCGAGTGATAAGATGCCTCGCACGCGTATCGCGAACATGCGTCCGCATCCGTCGCAGGATGGCACGCTGTACGTGAGCGACCAGCGCGGACTGATTTACCGGGTCAGCGGAAAGGATGTAACGACTTTCGTGGATCTGAGAAATGAGGTCGAAAATTTCGTCAACGAACCCGGCCTGGGTACCGGCCTGGGCAGCTTCGCATTCCACCCGGATTACCTTCAAAACGGTTTGATTTATATTACCCACACGGAAACTCCGAAAGGAAAGCCTGCCGATTATTCGTACAACGACTCCATTAAAGTAGCGTTGCAGTGGGTGGTTTCGGAATGGAAAATCGACGATGTTAAAAGTGCGGTTTTCAAAGGGAAAAGGAGGGAGCTACTTCGCATCAATGTACCCAATGTGGTACATGGCACGCAAGACATTGGTTTCAATCCTGATGCGGGGAAAGGAGACAAGGATTATGGCTTATTATATATAGGCACGGGCGACGGTGGCTCCACCATAAGTAAATATCCCGAGCTCTGCCACAGCCTGCATTCACTGCTCGGCACGATCATCCGCATTGACCCGCTGGGAAATAATAGCAAAAACGGGCATTACGGTATTCCAGCCGATAATCCGTTCGTGAATGAGCAAGGGGACATTTATAGGGAGATATATGCCTATGGTTTCCGCAACCCCCACCGTCTGGCGTGGCATGGCGGAAGGCTGTTCAGCGCGGAAGTGGGCGAGTCGAATTTTGAAGAGGTGAATGTGATCGTAAAAGGCGGAGATTACGGCTGGAATGTGCGCGAAGGAAATTTTGGTATTTCTTCCAAAGACCTCAAAAACGTGTACCCGGTACCCGCGACGGAGACCGGCAAGTTTGAAAAACCCTTTTTACAATACGATCATATCGACGGCAATGCGATCAGCGGCGGTTACGTGTATGAAGGCCCGATAGCCGCTCTCAGGAATAAATACATCTTCGGGGATATTGTGAATGGCCGTATTTTTTATGCCAATATCGATCCCCAACTAAGTGACCGGTCGATATATGAGCTGATGATCGTGCGCGACGGGAAGGACACAAACCTGGTCGAAATATCCGGTTCGAAACGCGTCGATATCCGCATTGAATATGACCGCTTTACCGGAGAGTTGTACATCATGACCAAAAGTGACGGTAAGATCCGGCGGGTCAGCAAAGCATATACGTTAAATCAGCCGTGATGGCGCTAAGTAGTTTGTAGTGGCCGATAAATAATTGAATTGTCCTGATTTTCAACGGGCGTTGTTTCTTTACAGCCCTCATTAAAACGAAAATCAGGACATTCATTATGGCCAATGTTAAAACTGTACTCGACCAATGGTCGGTAAAAGATCTCGAAGACAATTCCAGCATTAACGTACTCGTAGAAAGCTGCACCGAGCTCGGCAACAACGCGCTGCCGGGCGTGCAGATCATATGCATGGGGCATTATGTCACCTACGAACCCAATATCGTAGAGCAATGGGCTTACAAAGCCGGCAAACAGGGCATTTCGGAATATTTACTTGAAGACAAATCCTGGACTTATCACGAAGATCAGTACGTGAAATATTTCCTGGTGCTGGGCAGTCCCCTCAAAGCCCGCATTATCGTGAAAACGCGTAGCTCGAAGCCTAATACAAGGGAGTATGACCTCCCTTTTGAAGTCTGATAGGAATATCACTCACACATACACACATCTTACTGAAATGATCAAGTTCACTTACCTCGCATTGCTGGGTATTTTCTGCATTATTCTTCTCATTACGGTAGTTTACTACCTGCTGAAACCTACCCCGGCCGGCGATAGCTCGGTGGGGTGGGCGCTCGGGATCCTCTACCTGGTCGGGTTGCTTGGCGTGGTACTGCTGGCAGTCCTGTTCTGGAAAAATAAAACCATCGGGTTGGCGATTCTCTGCATTCCAATGCTATTTTTCCTGTTGCCGGCCATCCAGCGCGGAGCGCAGGATTTGTATGCCTGGTTTCCAACTAAAAAGCGCAGCCCGCTTACGTTACACATTGTCAATAACACGCCGGCGCTCGTCAATGTGAAGCTCGAATGCTGGTTCGATACGCAAAGCGAAGTGCAGCAGACCCTGTACAAAACACTGGAATTTACTTCGAAACCGTTGGCGGTCGACCAGCATGTGCTCGCAGATTATGATGTACAGCTGCTTTCATCGAAATCCGCTTTTGTGCGGCTGGTATTTTTCGAATGCTTGCAGCAAAGCGGAAACGGTTACTCGTATGTCCGCGAAGTACAGCCATGCATGCAATACCACGATGTGCCGATCGAAGATTTCCGCGTGACAGATTACCTGATCGCAGTTGACGGCGAAAAGAACTCTGAGGCGTTTCAGGAGGAAGTAAAGAGGTTAAAAACAGACAGTCTTTACACGAACGGTGTATTTTGAAAATCAGAACTATATGAATTTGATCTTATCGAAAGTAGTACCCTCGCCCCTTGATGTGCATTTGCAGCTGACGCATGCGCTGGAAGGAACCGGCGCTTTTTTAATGGCCGATCGTTGGAAAATACTGCTTCTCCGCCCGGATGATGCCATTGACCTCATATGGCAAACCACCGACGAGGATATCGCTTATAAATGGAGAGGCTTTTTCGACGACAGGCTTACTGATTCTGTTTACGATGAAATCAGGCAACTGACAAATGGTTTCCGGTTGCTTTCGAAAGAGGATTATCAGCGAATTGAGGCCTCTGGTCTTTACAAAACAGCCGACACGCTACCGTTGCTTTACGAGGCGCATAACGGTACGTGGATCGCCTTTGCAGGAAAGAAAATCTCAATTGTTAAGTGGGAAGAAGGACATGCCAGCGAACATGCCGCAACGAAGACCAAAGGCAAAGACCCCATTTGCCGGGCTTTACATCCTCATCAAAACCTGATTGCTTATGGAACCAACTACGGAGAACTGTTTGCACAGCCATTTGACCAGGACGGGTTCGGCAAGTCGATCAAGATTGGCCAGCTTCCCAACACTTGTTACCAGATTGCTTTTGCAGCGGACGGTAAAAGACTCTTCGTAGGAGGTCTGGGTTATGTTAAAGTGTTTGAATATGACGGCAAAGGGTTCACTGAAAGTGCGTCTATCTCCTCGGCACTCAGGTCTTTCGAACTCGTGGAAGACTACCTGATGCTTAACAAAGGAATGCACGGTATCGATGTTGTCAAAGTAACGGACAAGCTGCAAAGAGTCGATTCCCTGGATTTGCCGTTTTCGATCGATAGAATGTTCTATCTCGCTTCGCAAAAGAGTTTTTTGCTGACTTCCGGCTCAACGAACGAATGGGCGTTGCTCAACTGGCAGGCCTGACTACAAATAAATCTTCACCATCTCC
>DATMSL010000053.1:0-1523 GCA_035565435.1 Dyadobacter sp.
ATGTTAAGAACGACAACGGTAAGTACGAAACCGCGTTGAGCAAAGGCTGGGATGTGAAAAAACAGGCGCTTGACAGCGCTTGGGAAGAGGTGAATGAGCGGGTGGAAGAGGCGCGCAGGGCGGTAGCCAGTGGTGAAAAAAGCCCGGTATACTATTTTATGGAACTTCGCCTGATGGATTTGCCGGTCCTGTCGGGTTACACGGGGATCTTCCCGTTTTTTATCAAACGACATTTCAAACCATCCGTTTTTAAAGGTCTCAGCGAGCGGAAACTGGAAAAATACGCCAGGGCTTTCGATATCACTGTGGGCGAATTGAAAAATTTTAAAGGTTGATACAGTGAATATTGACAGTCAAACGGATGAGTTCCATCACGTACAAACGGCCCATTGCGAGAACGGGGTTACGACGGCGCTGCTGCGGTACCACGGGCTCGATTTTATGACCGAGCCGCTGGCCTTCGGAATAGGATCTGGCCTGTTTTATATACAAATACCTTTCCTGACGGTCAATAATGGCCCGGCGATCTCGTTCCGGACCATGCCTGGGGCGATTTTCAAACGCACCTGCAAGTCGCTGGGTGTGGAGGTAACCCGTAAGAAATTCTCAAATCCAGCTGCCGCGGAGGCGTTTCTGGATAAGAAAGTAAAGGAAGGCGTGCCGGTAGGGTGCCAGGTGGGCGTTTTTCACCTTACCTACTTTCCCAAAGAATACCGCTTCCATTTCAACGCACATAACCTGATTGTTTTTGGCGAGGAGAATGGTCGCTACCAGGTAAGTGACCCGGTCATGGAAGATGTGACCTCTCTTTCCAAAGAAGAACTATCCCGCGTGCGTTTCGCGCAAGGCCCGCTCGCGCCCAAGGGACATATATACTTTCCGGAGAAAATAAAACCCATTACCCAGGACATGATCCGCAAAGGCATTGTGACCGGTATCCGTCGCAATGTGCGGGATATGTTGAGCATTCCCGGCAATTTTGCAGGGGTGAACGGTATCCGGCATACTTCCAACCACGTCCGTAAATGGCGTGATAAACTCGGTTTGCGTAAAGCGAGCCTTTATTTAGGCCAGATCGTGCGCATGCAGGAGGAAATCGGCACGGGCGGCGGCGGCTTTCGTTTCCTTTATGGGGCATTCCTGGAAGAAGCCGCAGCCTACTTGCAGGACGACCGCGTTGCCAATGTCTCGGAAGATTTTACCAAAGCCGGCGATATGTGGCGTGCCAGCGCCATCAAAATGGCGGGTGTATACAAAGGGCGCCTGACCGAACAGAAGGACTTCGAAGAAATTGCTGATATGATGCTGGAAATCCGTCTGGTAGAGAAAGAGGCATTTCAAAAGCTTTCCAGCCTGAAACTGGGTAAATAAGTGCGGACGGGTATGGCGGGTCAAGTGTGCATTGCGATCAGGGACGTGTATAAGCGTTATAAATCCGCGCAGGAAGATAGCCTGTCCGATGTGTCGCTGGACATTTTGCAAGGCGATGTTTTCGGATTGCTGGGCCCGAACGGCGCCGGCAA
>DATMSL010000054.1:0-3342 GCA_035565435.1 Dyadobacter sp.
CCGGCAAGTTTAATGCTTGCCGGGACCTTTCAGAACCAGAACTTTTCAGAGCCGTCTACTGGTTTCCATTCGCTTTTCGGCTCAAAATGCTTCCAGATGATGGCGGACACCTTGCGGATCAGTGCGTAGCCTTCGTTATCCTTCTGCCATCGCTGATCCTCCTGATTTTTGGTTGCGATACAAAAAACATAATCGCCGTGCGGCGCATGCACGACCAGTACCTCCGATTTCGCCTGGTTCACTGCCCCGCTTTTGGCAGCTATTTTTACATGCGAAGGTATCTGGGAAATGGCCTCGCCGTCCCAGAACTGCATGCCGAGGTAGCGGTACATCCGGTCGCTTGCCGCAGGGCCGACGGCCTTCCCATTTCGGATCATAGCCACGAGCTCGGCCATTTCGCGTGGTGTAGTGACGCCCCAGCCGTAACGCGCCTGAAATTCCTTACGCCCGGGTGTACGGGAGTTCACACGCGTGTTCGCGAACCCGTTTCGATCCAGCCATTCATTAATCGCCGCGCCTCCGCCAGCCATTGACTGCAGCCATAAGCTGCCGGTGTTGTCGCTTTGGGAGATCATCAGGTGGATCACCTTGGGCAGGGCGATTTTCGTGCTGTCACGGAATGAGCCGACGATACCGTTGTCGTATTTCAGCGAATCGCGGTAAACGAGCTCCTGAGTGAATGTGATTTCCCCTTTTTCGATTTTGTCAAAAATGCCGCACATAATCGGCACCTTCACCATGCTGGCAGTAGGGTAGAGCGAATCGGCATTGACGGCGGCAATACGGTTGGTTTTCAGGTTGCGCACATATACACCTACCTGCCCGTGAAAGCCCGCGAGCGCGGCTTCGAGTTGGGCTGTCAGTTTTTTATCGACCACCGTTTTACCGGTTGCCTGGGGTTGTGCGGATAATGTCGCGGTCAAAAGTGTGAGGAAAAGTAAAATAGCGGGCCTGGTCATACCTTATCAGTTTTGAGCGGTAGTTTCTTGATTGATTTTCCCGGCTTTGGCCGCGCTGAAAACCAGTTTTCCCCAATATTCGGGATAATGCATATTGATAATGCCTTGCGGGGACCATACCCAATTGTATTCGGGAATGATCTTTCCGGTTTCAGCATTGCGCTTACGTTTGTACCGGCCATCTTCGCCGATCTCGTGCTGCCAGTTCACCCGCGAGAAGTTGATCCGCCACTCGGAGCCGTCGGTAGGGATTACCGGTTTTACATTTTCAGTAGACAATGATTCGAAAGGAATGGCGATTTCCAGGATCCAGCGCTTGTCCTTGTCCTTTGCATTATTGACGGTGCCAACCACCGATACGGCCGATTTCAGTCCCTTGATATCCCATTTGAGTTGTGCTCTGCCGCCTTTACGATAGGATTTGGGCAAAAAGAGGTCGAATGTGTTGTTGATGGCATTGATTTCGAGTTCATAGTAGTTCTCGGTATCGCCGTCGGGGTCGACGAACACCTCGAAATCGTTTTCCAGGTACACGATCTGGTCCTTCTTGTCCTGGTATGCCCAAATATGCTCTTCCTCGATTTGCGCGGCAATGTAGAGATACCGGTCGTCCCAAAGCATTTTTACGCGGGTGTCTTGCAACGGCAGCGGCTTTTTGTCCCCTTCAATGTCCACGAACGACGAAGTCCAGGCAGCTTTCTTCCATGAATGCTCGTCCATGCGGCCGTCGATCGCCATACGCTTTTCTGCGCGATAACAAGTGTAAGTTTTGGGAGAAGGCGACGATGTTTGCGCTTGTATACTAGTAGTGATCAGGGCAGCCAGTGCCAGTGCGGCACCGGTTTGTAAAATGTTAGGGCTGTTCTTTTTAGTGAGTAAATTAAAATTTTTCAAGATCGGTAAAAGGGAGTAGTTCAAAATGCTGAATATAGGTCATTTTTCCTGCATTTTGAAGCAAAATCCCGGGTTTTGGCAACCCGAGTTCCGTCATTACTAGCCATTCAGTCCAATGCTTTTTCACGGGGCGAGCAGGTCGCTGGCTTTGTTTTCATTGCTTAATAATGTTTCAAAAAGCTTCCATCGCTTATCGGGAGCAGCGGCCGTGCCTCCATGTGCTTCGATGTACTTCCGGATCAGGTCCTGCCCGTAATTGTAGTTGATGACGTAGCTCCGGTATTTGCGAATGAACCGCAGGTAATCCGATGCGCCCTTTTCGGGCAGCAGACAGTAATCGGTAAGCCAACGCCTGGCCTCCTGCTCGCTCATGCCGCGGTCGAGAAGGCCACGCGCTATTTCGTTGCGGGCGTAATTTAATGCCGAGCGGATTGTCAGAGCTTCGAAGTAGGCATTGGCCATCGTGGTATCGAGGCCCGCCAGCGGGATCAGTACGTTTTTGCAGAATTCCCGCTGTTCATTACCCGGGAAGGCCATGGAAATGCCGTAGTTGGCGCTTCCTTCTGCGATCAGCGACTGCGGGCTGAATAATGGGTAGAGCGAGATCTCCGGCCAGCCTTTGTCGCGGTACAGGTTCTTTTCCAGCAATGCATTGTACACATGATGCCCGGGATATCCCTCGTGGCAGGCCAGATCAATGGCCCGTTCGATGTAAATCGGCTGACTCACGTTGATCTGGATTACGCTTTTGTAATCGCCTTTGTACCAGTTGTATCCCGACCACGGCTTGTCGCGCACATATTCGAGTTTGAAATCCTCGCCCGGCGGCAGCGCGTAATGGGCCAGCGTGCGCTTACGTGCCTCCGCGATGGCAGTCCTGAATACAGTATCGATCTTACCCGCCGGGATCAGGAACTGATTAGCAAGCTTCTGGTAGCGGGCGGGAATAGGACCCTGGCCGGGTAGCAGCCGGTCCAGCTTCGCGATGAGGTCCTGGAAATGCTGCTCGTCATAAACAGGCGCCACGGCGTCGAACAGGTCCTTGGATTCGGTGTCGAATGCCACGAATGTGCCTGAAAACAGGTGTATGCGTCTTTCAAATGCGGTCAGCTGGGCGATCATCCAGGCAGCGCGGCGTGTAAGGGTGTCGTTTTGAGTACCCGTTGCTAATGCAGCCAGTGCCTTTTTCAGGGAGCTGGTCTTTTGCAGGAACGCGTCTTTCGGGAACTGGGAGGTATCCGTTTCAGCCGGCCGCAGTGAATCCGGGCCGTAATAGGCGTCGACAAAATCTCCGTCGTGCCGGCCTATGGACAGCCCCAGGCTGACGTATTCCCTGGCGATGCTGTCGAGGCGGTTGCTCCGATTATCGGTCGTTTGGCGCGTACTGCACGAGCCAGCAAATATTCCGAGCGTCAGTATGACAAGGTATCTTTTAAGCATAATATCATCGGTTTACACCTTAGGAGGCTAAAATACACAGGTTATTCGG
>DATMSL010000055.1:0-3202 GCA_035565435.1 Dyadobacter sp.
AGCTACTCAAACTATCCGCCTCCTCTGCCTTTTTATCCTTCCGCCATCGCAAAATCCGGGGAAACCGCACGGCTATTCCAGATTTATGGCGCGTTGATTCGTTAATTCCTTCAAATCCGATTTCAAAAACCAGCTCGGGCTTGACGGTGCGGACAGGGCCAAACTTTTCCAATACATTACGCTTGATAAAGTAATCCACCTGCCCGATTTCAGCGTCAGTGAGGCCGGAATAGGCCTTCGCAAACGGTACAAGCTTACCGTCGTCGCCCCATACAGCAAAAGTATAGTCGGTGAAAAGTTCGGCGCGACGACCGGAACCTTTCTGGGCATAAATAAGCACCGCGTCGATACTCAGCGGATCAATCTTCCATTTCCACCAATCGCCTTTTTTACGACCAACCTGGTAAGTGCTCGCTTTACGCTTGATCATGAAGCCCTCCGCGATGTGCTCGCGTGACTGCGGATGAAGGTCGCGCAGGACCTGCCAATCTACGAAACCGATTAACGGCGACAGGCTGAAATAGTTTTGTGCAGGTATATTCGCATGTACCGCTTCCAGCTGCACGCGGCGCTGTTGCTGTGTAAGCCCGCGGATATCCACACCATTCGCTTCGAGCATATCATAAGCCAAAAATGCGACTGGTGCTTCTTCGAGCACTTTTTTGGACAAATTTTTACGACCAATGCGGGTTTGCAACACATTGAACGGCATGGGCCGGCCATCGGCATAAGTTACAATTTCACCATCGAGCACGGTACCATCCGGAAGAACCTCCCTCAGGAAATGCAGCTCGGGAAACTTTTCAGTGGATAACTCCTCGCCTCTCGTCCAGATAAACAACTCTCCGTTCCGGTAAATGATCTGAGAGCGGATGCCGTCCCATTTCCACTCAGCGAACCAGTCGCTGGCTTCGCCAAGGTCCGCAACATCACCCTCGATCGGGTAAGCGAGAAAAAACGGGTACGGACGCGACGCATTGTCATTTTCACCTTTATCAAGGATTAGCTGTTCAAAAGTGGTTTCCAGCGGGTCCCATTGCCCCATTACCCGATGGGCGATCACATTGGAATCGGTTTCGGTCGCTTCTGCCAATGCGCGGACCACCAAAGTCTGCGAAACCCCGATGCGGAAGCTGCCCATGAGCAGTTTATTGAATACGAATGTCTCATGCTGCGAAAGCTGCGTCCAGGCGCGAATAATGTGGTCTCGCTTTTGTTCGTCGGTCATGCCGGGCAGCATTCCCAGGTAATGGAACCACTCCGAAAGCGATTTCTCCGAGGCTCCCGGACTTGTGCGGGGTAAAAGCAGCGAAATCGTCTCGCCCAAATCCCCCACACTATGGTAGCTCTCCTGAAAAAGCCACATCGGAATACCAGCTTCTTCGGCCGCCCATTCTTTCACCTGCGTGCGATTGACCTTGAATGACGGCCTGCGCCCTGTAAACAATGTCAACGCCCACAGCTTATCGTCATCCGAAGCCGTCAGAAAGTAGCTTTTCAGCAAATCGACCTTTGCATTCGTCTTGTTCGTACGGTCAAGGTTCATGAAGAGCTCTGCAAACTGTTTCATAGTCCGGTACCCTCTTTGTCTGTATTCACTGTCCCGTCGAGCTCCCGTTTGTGCTCCTCATAGGCATTCTGGCCTGCCGAAACATCCTGCGCGGCTTCCTCTTCTTCATTTTCATCTTCGTTGCCGTACATTGTGTTCACTTCCGCCGCTTCAATGCCGTTTTCATTGAGCCAACGTGCGTAAATGCTCGTATAACCATGCGTGACATATACTTTTTCAGCACCGGTTTCTTTCACAGCGCGGTTCAGATCAGGCCAGTCGACATGGTCGCTTAATACGAACCCCTGATCCACCGCGCGGCGGTTTTTAGCGCCCCGCAAGGCCATCCAGCCCGAGCAATATCCAACCGAATAGGGTGCAAATTTCCTGATCCACGTAGTGCCGTCAGCCGAAGGCGGAGCCAACACCAATGCCCCTTTAAACAGCTTTCTGTCTATCTCTTTGGTAACCAATGTCAGCTCCGGCAGATCGAAACCAGCCTCCCGCAGGCGCTCATTCACAGTATAAATGGCCCCGTGCGCGTAAATGGTAGAATCCTGCAACCGGATATTCCTCAAAATCCGCTGCATTTTTCCCAGCGAATAGCCCATCAACACACTGGCCTTATCCTCGGCGCGGTTCTGCGCCCACCAGTCGTCGATTTCTGTCATTACCTCTTGCTGCGGCTGCCATTTATAGATAGGTAATCCAAACGTAGATTCGGTGATGAACACATTGCATTTAACGGGTTCGAACGGCGTCGCAAAATGATCGTCTTCCAGCTTATAGTCGCCGCTGGCCACCCACACTTCACCCTGGTACTCTACTCTCACCTGCGCCGACCCAATGATATGGCCCGCCGGATGTAAGGAAAACTTCACCCCGTTGATCATGAATTTCTCACCATATTGCACCGTCTGGAGATTAATATCCTGTCCGAGCCGCAGCCGCAGGATCGGCTCGCTATCCTTGTGCGCGAGGTAATGCCGGCTGCCCCATCGCGCGTGGTCGCTGTGCGCGTGCGTGATGATCGCCCGGCCCACGGGCATCCACGGGTCGATATGGACGTCGGCAATGGCGCAGTAAATACTTTTGCCGGTAAACTGTAAGAGAGGCTGTTTTGGCATACTCCGGAATTTATCAAAAGTATGCCAAATGCGCTACGGGCCGGGTTACAAATACGATGGAACGCTAACTTTTCTCCCGAAACAGCAAAAGCTGACGAAATTTATTCAGAACTTGGATGTTACCTTTCCTGAATGTGTTCGTATAAAGAGTACGATAAACCAACACAGCACTATGCCGGAACAACACCATCTTCCCCTCACTCCCGCGCAGGAAGCCGAACGCTACCTTGAAAACGCACGCCAGATCCTAACCGAAAAAGCCGGCAAGAAAGACGGCTTGTATGCCGATGTCAAGTATGTTAAAATGGCTGCAGGTACGGCCTATTCGGCTGCATTGCTTATTCTGGATGAATATCTACGGCAGAAGGAAGGCATTCATTTTACGAAACCGAAGAGCATCGAGGACTATATCACACGGCTGAGAAAGTATGACAAGAAGCTTTTGAGAATTCTCGCTAATGTGTATGATGAGTTGCACCTGGCTGGCTGGTATCACGGGACGCTTTCCGTGAATACAATGCGAAAA
>DATMSL010000056.1:0-3825 GCA_035565435.1 Dyadobacter sp.
GTGGGCATTATCTCCTACAATGAGACGCCACTGAAAGAAATCCTGCTCGACGGCATTACCACCATTTCCACCGATCATGAGCAGATGGGCAAAACCGCAGCCGAGATTATTAAAGAAGGAAAAAGGGAACTCGTCAAAAATCCATTCACATTGATCCGGCGGAAATCGCTTTGATGTAACCGCAAGTAAAAAGCCCGGGAACAAAATGCTCCCGGGCTTTTATCAATTACAATTACTCAACGTTTTTATTTATAAACCTGTGGCAACGGTCAGTTTGCCGCGTTCATTCAGCAACTCATTGCGAACGCCAAGGTGACGGTACAAACCGATCGGATTGAGCGAGCCGCCGCTCAGGCGCATGGCCTCGCGTACGAGCGGGCGCACGTCGGTGCGGAATGCATTTTGCAGAATTTGCTGGGCCAGTACCACGTCATTTTCATTGCGGGCCTGTTCCAGTTTCTTCCGGTCTACGAGCAATGCCTGTGCCTGCGCGATCAATATCGCTTCTACCGATTGGAGCAAATCTTCCAGCGGATCTTTCACATTATGGCTGGCGTCGATCATCCAGGCGTAAGTATCGCTGGCGCGGTTGGCGCGTTTCATGCCTTCCACAAGCTCCACGAAGATCAAAAACAGCTGGTATGGACGGATTGCACCCACCGTGAGATCATCATCACCATATTTCGAATCATTGAAATGGAAACCTGCAAGGCGGCCTTCCATCATCAATGTCGCGACAATCTGCTCAATGTTTGCATTCGGCAAATGGTGCCCTAAATCCACCAGTACATCGGCTTTCGGCCCGAGTTTCTGGCAGAAAAGCAGTGAGCTGCCCCAATCCTGGATCACAGTTGAATAGAAATTAGGCTCGTAGGCTTTGTATTCCACATAAACCTTCCAGTCGTCGGGCAATGCGGCGTAGATTTCCTGCAAAGATTCGAGCGTGTTCTGGAATGCTCTCACAAAGTTCGACTGCCCGGGGAAGCAGGAACCGTCCGACAACCAGATCGACAATGCTTTGGAACCAAGGTTCACACCATGCTTGATCACCTCGATGTTATGTTCCACCGCCTGCTTGCGCACCTTCGCGTCCACGTGCGAGAGCGAGCCGAATTTATAAGAATGCTCCTGGTCTTTCTGATCCTGGAATGTATTGGAGTTAACCGCGTCGAATTTCAAATCCAGCGACGTCGCCAGATCGATGATCGGCTGCGCTGCGCCGGGAATATCCCAGGGAATATGCAGCGAAATAGAGCCGCTGGAACGGTTCAACGCGTGCAGCAAGCCCACATCTTCTATTTTCTCTTCCAATGAACGAGGCTCTCCTACTCCCGAGAAACGTCCAAAACGGGTGCCGCCCGTGCCTAATGCCCAGCTGGGAATCGCCACCTGGAACGCTTCGAGTGATTTCACAATGTCTTTAGCATTAATACCCTGCTCGCCCAACTGCTCTTGCAAGAAGATAAACTGGTTGTTATGCCGCGAAAACAGGCTGTCGTTATGCTGGTCGATCTGATATTGTTCAATTTTCATCTGGATAGAATTAAAAAGACTTGGCAAGTCGTAACAACCCGCCAAGTCTGATTTAACATATTTTGATCATTAGCGAAGGAATGCCGCAGGAACACCGCCGTCGACGTTGATCACGTTTCCGGTGCTCTTGTTGAGCAAGCCGCTCACGAAAATATACACGCCGTTTGCAATGTCGTCCGTGTGGATCTCCGCATTCAATACAGTTCTTTTCGCGTAGTAAGCAGGCAGCTCTTCTACTTTGATGCCGTATGCTTTCGCACGTCCGGCAGCCCAGCCGCTTTCCCATATCTTACTTCCGGCGATTACCGCATCGGGATTCACCACGTTTACACGAATCTTGTCAGGACCGAGTTCCGCAGCCAACAGGCGCGACATATGCTGCTGAGCAGCCTTAGCCGTTCCGTAAGCCACGTTATTCGGGCCGGAAACGATACCATTCTTGCTTGCGATGTTGATAATATCACCGCCCAGGCCTTGCTGGCGCATGATCGCCACCGACTCCTGCGATACCAGGAATTGGCCTTTTACCAATACATCCTGCAAAATATCCCAGTCTTTGATAGTCGTATCTGCCAATGGTTTCGAGATCGACAAACCTGCGCAGTTAACCACGATATCCAGACCACCGTATTTCAATTTAGTAGCATGCAATGCGGCTTTGATCGCTTCGTCGTCGAGCACGTTCGCAACGGTCGTGTCGGAGAAGTCCTTACCAAATTTCGCATCGAACTCCGCTTTGGTTTCTGCCAATGCTTTTTCATCGATATCCGAAATCACTACGCAAGCACCTTCCTGCAACAGTTTCTGAGCGATTGCCTTACCGATACCGCCCGAGCCGCCGGTTACGAATGCAACCTTACGTGATACCGACTTTTCTTTCGGCATACGCTGCAATTTCGCCTCTTCCAGCAGCCAGTACTCGATATCGAATGCTTCCTGCTCCGGCAGCGAAACGTAAGAAGAGATCGCCTCGGCGCCTTTCATTACGTTGATTGCATTGATATAAAACTCAGCCGCAACACGTGCAGTCTGCTTGTCTTTCGCGAACGAGAACATACCTACACCTGGCAACAGGATGATCACCGGGTTCGGGTCACGCACTGCGGGGCTGTTGGAATGCTTGCAACGCTCGTAGTAAGCGATATAATCCGCACGGTATGCTTCGAATTGCGGACGGATATGTTCGAGAATTTCGGCGTCGGCCGCTTCCAGTTTTTCGAATGGCAGGTCGAGTACCAACGGGCGGATTTTTGTACGCAGGAAGTGGTCGGGGCAGCTGGTACCGAGTGGCGCCAGTTTGTCCAGGTCATTACTTGCGATGAATTCCAATACACGCTCATCGTCGGTAAAATGGCCGATCATCGCCTGCTGCTCGGAAGCCAGTCCGCGCAAATAAGGCGCCAGCTTGCCTGCGATAGATGCGCGGCGTTCTTTCGGCTCGCTTTCCAGGCGTGCTCCACCAAAAACGGGGCGTTTTTTGCCATAGTTTTCAGCCAGATATTCCGACGCTCTTTCGATCGTATCGAGCGTATTGATGTAAGATTCGTAAGCAGTATCCCCCCAGGTGAACAATCCGTGACCGCCCAAAACGATACCACGAATGCCCGGGTTGTTATTCAACGCCTGTTCCAGTTGCAGACCGAGGTCGAAACCGGGACGCTGCCAGGGTACCCACGCCAGCTCGCCATTGAACAATTCTTTGGTGATAGCCTCACCTTCTTTCGACGCCGCGATTGCGATCAACGCATCCGGGTGCAGGTGATCGATATGTTTGAAAGGCAGCAAGCCGTGCAGCGGTGTGTCGATGGACGGTGCCTTCGATTTCAGGTCGTAAATGCAATGGTTGAACAGCTCTACCATTTCATCTTCGAATTCCAGCCCGCGGTAGATATTTTTCAGGCTATGCAGGCGGTCGACGTACAGACCAGCCAGTCCGCTTCTTGTTAAAGTACCAATATCGCCCCCCGAGCCTTTGATCCACATTACCTCGACAGGATTGCCTGTCAGCGGATCTTTTTCGATGGTTTTACAGCTTGTGTTTCCACCAGCATAGTTGGTCAGGCGAAGATCGGCACCCAACAGATTTGAACGGTACAGAAGAAGTGCAACCTGATCATCACCCAGGGAAGCGGCTTTCTCTTCATCCCATAAATAGCTTACGTATCTGTACTGGCTTACTTTAGAACTGCTCATATTTGTTTCCTGATTATTTATCATTTTTGAGGTAAAAGTTCTTCTTTCCTGAAAGGATTTTAACAGATTAATACTACTCTGAACGTATGTGCAAGATTA
>DATMSL010000057.1:0-6547 GCA_035565435.1 Dyadobacter sp.
AACTTCGTCTTTAGCGAAGACCTTTGGGACAACGGCAAAATGTACGACCCCAGGAGCGGTAAGACCTACAACTGCCTGATCAAATTACGCAAGGAAAAACTCGAAGTACGGAGCTATGTGGGCATACCACTGCTGGGCAGAAGTACTTACTGGGACCGCGTGCCCTAGCCGCCCCTACCCCGCCGGCGAACGTTACTATACTCGCGGAAAGGATATTTAGTGCCTCCAAAATGAATACAAACCCGCCATGCCGTGTTATGCTTCAAATCACGTATTTATTGTATGAAGCATTTCAAACTGGGCATTCTCGACCAATCTGTTGTCAGACATGGGTCTACGGTCAGCGAGGCCATACAGGAGACCATTGCCACTGCTAAGCTGGCCGAAGACCTTGGTTACAGCCGTTTCTGGGTTTCCGAGCACCATAATTCCACTTTCATTGCCGGCTCCGCCCCGGAAGTCCTGATGGTCAAACTGGCGGATGTAACGAGCCATATCCGCGTCGGCTCGGGCGGGATTATGCTGCCCAATCACAGCGCATTGAAAGTGGCGGAGAATTTCCGTATGCTCGAAACGCTCTATCCGGGCCGCATTGACCTCGGTATGGGCCGTGCGCCGGGCACCGACCGCATTACCTCTTCGCTTCTGAACCCTTCCAACGATTTCAGCGAAACGAGCTACTTGCGCCAGCTCGAACATTTGCAGCATTTTTTCAGGGATACCGCAGGCACCGAGCGCGGGTTTATCTATGCCACGCCGCAATCGACGACAATTCCCGAACAATGGATACTCAGTTCCAGCGGCGGCAGCAGTAATATCGCCGCTCGCTTCGGGATGGGCCTCGCGGTTGCCAGGTTCATCAACGGCTTTGTGAAGCCCGATGTAGTGGAAGAATACAAGCGTAATTTCCGCCCATCGGATCAGCTCGAAAAACCCAAGGTGATCATTTCCGCATTCACATTATGCGCCGAAACCGAAGAAAAAGCGGCATTAATGCGTAAGATGATGGACTATGTACTGGTGGAATTCGAACGCGGCAAATTCGGGCCTTTCCCCGACCCCGAAACCGTACGGAAATACCAATTCAATTTCGGCGAGCTCGACCGGATCAAATACAACAGTGGCCGGATCGTTTCGGGCACACCGGAATCGGTGAAAGAGCAGCTCACCAGGCTGGCCACTGATTTCGAAGCGGATGAGATCATGGTATCGACCATGGCCGATACTTTCGAAAACCGTATCAAATCCTTTCAATTGATTTCGGCAGCATTTAATTTGAGAGAACCGGTTCTTTAAACTTAATTTGTGCCGGACATTTCTTCACCGACACTCATGAACCGTTTCGACCGCATTACAGCCATCCTGATCCAGCTTCAATCCCGCAAAATTGTCAAAGCCCAGGACCTGGCCGAACGCTTCGAGATCAGTCTGCGGACGGTGTACCGTGACATTAATTCGCTCGCAGAAGCGGGCGTACCCATCATAGGCGAGGCAGGCGTCGGCTATTCCATCATGGATGGCTATCGCCTGCCTCCTGTTATGTTCACCAAGGAAGAGGCGCGTACATTCATTACTGCTGAGAAGCTGATGGAGAAGTTCACCGACTTTTCGACGCAATCGCATTACCAGGCGGCGATGTACAAGATCAAAGCCGTGCTGAGAAGTACGGAAAAGTCGATGGTGGAGAACCTCGAAAACCACATTGAAGTACGGAGCCGGCCGAGGGCATTTCACCAGCCCAACAGCAACACGCTTGATGTTCTGCTCCGGAGCATTTCCGAGCGAAAAATTGCTAAAATCCTGTATGTTGCTTTGAGTGCCGCCGAGCCGGGCGAACGGATTATCGAACCGGTAGGCATTTACCACGAAAATAATTACTGGTATACCATCGCATTTTGCCACCTGCGCAACGACTATCGCAATTTCCGCTCCGACCGTATCCTTCAATGCGATATTACCGACCGACCTTTCGTTCATCAGCACGCCCCGCTGAAAGACTTTATGCATGACAGTTGGGAGAACGACAATATGCGCCTCGTGCGCGTGCGCGTAGATAAGCGGGCGGCGCGTTATATACGCGAGCAGCGGAACTATTACGGCTTTAATTCCGAAATCGAGCACGACGATCATGTCGAGATGACGTTCCTCAGCGCATCGCTCGAAGGCTTCGCCAGGTGGTACATGATGATCGCCCCCGAGGCCTGCATCGTCGAACCCGAAGCACTTAAAACGATCGTACGGCAGCTCACCGAAAAAATTTCGGAAAATCTCAACAACTGACGATCACTACTGACATAGGGCTGTCATAAGCATCTGTTTTCTTTGTAATGCACTTAAACAAAGAAGATATGTCAGCCACAATTGAAATTCCGACCGCAGAAAAAAGTTTGGCTTATGCGATGAAAAATTTCGCGGATTACAACCATTGGGCCAACTGCACTTTGGTAAACTGGTTACGAACCAAACCGGCCGAAATCCTCGAAACAGAGCTAAAATCGAGCTTTACGACTATCCGGCTGACGCTCATCCATATACTTGAAACGCAGCGTTACTGGTACTCAATCCTCAATTCCGAGTGCAATTACAGCGGCCAGGATTTCGATGGAGATCTCGACTCGACATTTGATACGCTTATAGCGCAATCTCAGGAGCTTGCGGAATACATCGAAAGTCTTTCGACCCCACAAATTCAGAGCGAGACGCTCGTGGAGAGTCCCTGGTTCCAATGCAATTTCCCGAACTTCGAATACATCATGCACGTCGTGAACCATACTACCTACCACCGCGGGCAGATCATCACCATGGGTCGTAACCTGGGCTTCACCGACGCTCCCATGACCGATTACAATTTTTACAATGTCATGGCTAAATAAATTGGCAGCACCGGAAACCCGCAGCGCCCCGTTTTTGTAATGCTGTTTATGAAACACATTCACATCCTCGGCATTTCGGGCAGCCTGCGCGCCGATTCCACCAACACCATCATCCTAAAAACCTTGGGAAGTTTATTGCCTCCCGACATCACTTTTGAAATCTTCGAGGGCCTGGACGAAATCGCGCATTTCGCTCCGGGCCTTTCTGATACCGAGCCAGTGATCCGCTTTAAAACTGCCATCGGCCAAGCCGACGCCGTCGTGATCTGCACGCCGGAATATGCATTCGGTGTACCCGGTACGCTTAAAAACGCCCTCGACTGGACCGTCGGTACGGGAGACCTGAACGATAAGCCGGTATCGGCGATCAGCGCCTCGCCGCTCAACTCCGGCGGAAATAATGCGCTGGCGTCGCTATTACTTACCCTAACGGCATTGGGCACTAAAAAGAATGACGGCTCCGCGCTGTCTATTCCGAATATCAAGGGTAAGATTGCGGAAGACCGTGTAACAGACGCACATACGCTGAACGAGCTCCGGATACAATGTAACAATCTGCTGAGCCTGATCGGAGACTAATGCTCCCTTATCAAAATCCAATTTATTATCCGGCAAGCAAAAGACTATAAATTTCGTAGAGTAATATCATTTAGTTTGATACATTTGGGTTTTATCCACCTTAAACGTTCTAACCAAATGAAATTTGAGACTTTGCAGCTTCATGCCGGACAACAGCCCGACCCAGTTACCAATTCCCGGGCCGTGCCTTTGTACCAAACCACTTCCTATGTGTTCAATAATGCCGAGCATGCTGCTAACCTGTTCGCACTGAAAGAGTTTGGCAACATATATTCCCGCATTATGAATCCCACCAACGACGTTTTCGAGAAACGTGTGGCGGCTTTGGAAGGCGGCGTAGCTGCATTGGCCACTGCTTCCGGGCATTCGGCACAATTTCTGGCGATCAACAACATCACGACCGTTGGTGATAACTTCGTGACCACCTCCTTCCTGTACGGCGGTTCTTTTAATCAATTCAAAAATTCCTTCAAAAACATCGGCGTGGAAGCGCGCTTTGCCGACGGCGACGATGTAAGCAGCTTCGAAAAGCTGATCGACGACAGGACCAAGTTCATTTACCTCGAAACAATCGGTAACCCGAGCTATTCCGTACCCGATTTTGAGGCATTCTCGGCGCTTGCAAAGAAATATGACCTCCCGTTGATCGTCGATAACACGTTCGGTGCGGCAGGCGCTATTTTTCAGCCCATTAAGCACGGCGCACACGTAGTGGTGCAGTCGGCCACGAAATGGATCGGCGGCCACGGCACTTCCATTGGAGGCGTAATCGTCGATGCGGGTACTTATAACTGGGGCAATGGCAAATTCCCGCAGTTTACGGAGCCTTCACCCAGTTACCACGGGCTTGTTCTGAACGATGTTTTCGGTATTGGCGGGCCGTTCGGCAATATCCAGTTCATCATCCGCGCCCGCGTGGAAGGCCTGCGCGACTGGGGCCCGTCCCTTTCGCCGTTCAACGGGTTCCTGTTCCTGCAAGGGCTTGAAACACTGTCGTTAAGAGTGGAGCGCATTGCCGAAAACGCATTGAAACTCGCACAATGGCTTGAAAAACATCCGAAAGTGGAGAGCGTGAATTACATCGGACTGGAAGGCAACAAATACCACCAGCTGGCTAAAAAGTACCTCACACGCGGTTTTGGAGGGGTATTGTCGTTCTCACTGAAGGGCGACAAAAAGACTGCCGAGCATTTTGTAGATAACCTGAAACTGATCAGTAACCTGGCCAACGTAGGCGACGCGAAGACGCTCATTATTCACCCCGCTTCGACCACGCACTCACAACTATCTGACGAAGAGCAACTTTCAGCAGGCGTACTGCCTACCCAGCTGCGCATTTCCGTAGGTATCGAGCATATTGACGATATCATTGCGGATGTAGAGCAGGCGATTGCTGCGCTTTAATGACTAAATGATTGAATGATTGAATGATTGAATGATTGAATGATTGAATGACTGAATGACTGAATAGGGCTTATTCGGTCATTCAATCATTCAGTCATTCAAAATTCACTGTCGGACGTTCAAACTTTATTCGTTAATGCCTTCCAACGCAAACATAAACGCGAATTGTAAGGCGATCTCCTTCAAGTAATCGAACCGTCCCGACGCGCCGCCGTGCCCTGCTTCCATATTCGTTTTTAACAATAGCACATTGCTATCCGTTTTGTGCGTTCGCAGTCGTGCCACCCATTTGGCAGGCTCGAAATACTGCACCTGACTATCATGCAAACCAGTAGTAATGAGCATATTAGGATATGCTTTTCGCTCAACGTTGTCGTAGGGCGAATAGGATTTCATGTAGTCGTATGACTCCTTGTTCTTTGGATTCCCCCATTCGTCAAACTCATTGGTTGTCAGCGGAATAGTCTCGTCGAGCATGGTCGTCACCACATCTACGAACGGCACGTCGGCGATAATGCCGCGCCAGAGGTCGGGACGCATGTTGCTGATCGCGCCCATGAGCAGGCCACCGGCACTGCCGCCTTCTGCGAACAAATGCGCTTTCGAGGTGTAATTTTCCTTAATGAGGTGTTCTGCGCAGTCAATAAAGTCATTGAATGTGTTCTTCTTCTTAAACATTTTACCGTCCTCGTACCATTGCCGCCCCATTTCCTGCCCGCCTCGTATGTGTGCGAGTGCGTATATGAACCCACGGTTGAGCAGGCTCAGGCGCGTGCTGCTGAACGCGGCGTCCATACTGTTGCCGTATGAACCGTATGCATAAAGTAAAAGCGGCGTTTCTGCGCTCTTGGGCGTACCTTTTTTGTATACCACCGAAATAGGCACCTTCACGCCGTCGCGCACGGTTGCATACAAACGTTCTGTTACATATTCCTCCGGATTGTAGCCTCCTACCACTTCCTGGCGCTTTTTGAGCTCCTTGTCGCGGGTTTCCATATCGTAGTCATACACCGAACTCGGCGTTGTGAGCGAAGTGTAGATGTAACGCAGGTTCGAGCTGTTGTATTCCGGGTTCGAGCCGGCATATGCGGTGTAGGCAGGTTCGCCGAAATCCACGTAATGCTCTTTACTGGTATTGATATTGCGGATTCTGAGCTGCAAAAGACCATTTTTACGCTCCGTAATCACCAGGTGGTCTTTAAAAACGTCGATCCCTTCGAGCAGCACATCCGCGCGATTGGGGATTACTTCCTTCCAGTTTTCAACACCGGTTTTACCCACCGGCGTTTCCATCAGCCTGAAATTCAATGCATCCTTGTTGGTCACAATCAGGAATTTATCACCCTGATGATCAACATCATATAGCACATCCTTCATCCGGGGCTGAAATATTTCGAACTTGCCTTCCGGCTTGTCCGCGTCCAGGATCAGGTATTCCGACGACATCGTGGCCGACGACGCGATCACAATATATTTGTCCGATTTCGTCTTCCCTACCCCGATATAATTGCTCTTGTCTTTCTCATTATAAACGACCACGTCCTTCTTCGGGTCCGTTCCGAGTGTGTGGCGCTTGATTTTCTCGCTCAGGAGCGTTTTCGGATTGGTAGCCGTGTAAAACAGCGTTTTGTTATCATTCCCCCACTCCGAACCACCACTCGCAGGGTAAATCTTGTCGGCAAAATGCTCGC
>DATMSL010000058.1:0-2560 GCA_035565435.1 Dyadobacter sp.
CTGGAATGCGCATGACATTTTGCTTTGTATTAACACTGGCGATAAGCAAAGCACGCCTTCGGCCAAAGACTTTGATGATGAAAAGGGTATTCCAAAAGGCTCGCGCTTTGCATTTTATAATGACCAGTTTTATTTCAAAAATACCAGCGAAATGCTGCAACTGTTCAACGACTTGCCCGAGTCGCTGGACAATACCAACGAGATCGTAGACAAGATCAAAACGCTCGATCTCCGGAAAGACATTCTGCTCCCGAACTTCCCGATTCCCGACGAGTTCAAGACACATACTTTGTCGGAAATGGTGGGTAAAAAGGAGCTTACCGCCGATGTGCTGAACCAATGGGAGTATCTCAGGCACCTCACATTCGAGGGTGCGCGACGCAAATATGAAGTGGTAACGCCCGAAATCGAGGAGCGGCTCAACTTCGAGCTGCAAACGATCCGGAACATGGGTTTCCCGGGATACTTCCTTATTGTAGCGGATTTTATTGATGCAGGACGCAAAATGGGCGTATTCATCGGCCCCGGACGCGGTTCGGCAGCGGGTTCTGCGGTGGCGTATGCGATCGGGATCACAAACATCGACCCGGTTAAGTACGACCTTCTTTTTGAGCGTTTCCTCAACCCGGACCGTATTTCCATGCCCGATATCGATACCGACTTCGACGACGATGGCCGTCAGAAGGTGATCGATTATGTGGTAAAAAAATATGGCTACAACCAGGTTGCGCAGATCGTGACTTATGGTACCATGGCCGCTAAATCGGCCATTAAGGACGTGGCGAGGGTAATGGACCTGCCATTGCCCGACGCGAACATGCTCGCGAAGCTGGTACCGGACAAGCCGACCTACAACATGACGCTGAACCGCATTTTTACAGCGCCATTGGAAGGGGAGGGGAGCCTTATGAAAAAGGAAGGTATCTCGCCCGACGAATTGGAGAATGTAAAGCGGATGCGCGCTATTGCATTGGGTAATGATTTGCAGGCCAGCGTTTTGCAGGAAGCGAGGCGACTTGAAGGTACCGTGCGGAACACTGGTATTCACGCGGCCGGTATCATCATCGCGCCCAGTGATCTGACGGAAATCATCCCGGTAAGTACTTCCAAAGACTCCGACTTTCTGATTACCCAATACCAGGGAAAAATCATCGAGGACGCGGGCGTAATTAAGATGGACTTCCTTGGTCTTCGAAACCTTTCGATCATTAAGGAAGCCCTCAGGATGATTAAGAACAATCATGGCCGCGATATCGTGATCGACGACGTGCCGTTGGACGATCCAAAGGTTTTTGAGCTCTTCCAGCGCGGCGAAACCAACGCGATATTCCAGTTCGAATCCGACGGGATGAAGAAGTATATGCGCGACCTCATCCCCGACCGTTTTGAGCACTTGATCGCGATGAACGCATTGTACCGTCCGGGGCCGATCGCGTACATTCCTAACTTCATCCGCCGGAAAAACGGGCAGGAAGAGGTGACGTACGATTTGCCGGAATTGGAAGAATACCTGGCTGATACTTATGGTATTACGGTGTATCAGGAGCAAGTAATGCTTTTGTCGCAGAAACTGGCCGGCTTTACGAAAGGCCAGGCGGATACGCTGCGGAAAGCAATGGGTAAGAAGCAGATCGAAACGCTGAACAAGCTGAAAGGCGACTTCATGAAAGGCGGCACCGAAAAGGGCCTCGACGCGAAGAAGCTGGAAAAAATATGGACCGACTGGGAGGCATTTGCGTCTTATGCGTTCAACAAATCCCACTCGACGTGCTATGCTTTTGTGGCCTATCAAACGGCTTATCTGAAAGCCCATTACCAGTCGGAGTACATGGCGGCGGTATTGACGAGCTCACTGGGTAGTATCGACAAGATTACGTTCTTCCTCGAAGAATGTAAAAACCTGGGCATTACCGTGTTGGGGCCGGATATCAATGAATCCGAACGCCAGTTTGGTGTGAACAAAAAGCAGGAAATCCGTTTCGGGCTCGCGGGTGTGAAGGGAAGCGGAGATGCGGCGGTAGAATCGATCATTGAAGAACGCACTGCCAACGGGCCGTTCAAAGATGTATTTGACTTTATGACCAGGGTAAACCTTCGTACAGTCAATAAAAAGACCTTGGAAAGCCTCGCATATGCAGGTGCATTCGACTGCTTCCCGGAATATCACAGGGCGCAGTACTTCGCGGTAGAAACGGGTGAAACGGGAACATTTATTGAAAAACTAATTCGCTACGCCAACAATTATCATGCCGAAAAATCATCGGCGCAGGCGTCCCTGTTTGGTATGCTGGGCGACGGTGGTTCCACGCTTGCTAAGCCCAAAGCGGCTGAGGTGGGCGAATGGGACGATCTGGCGAAGCTAAGGTACGAGCAGGAGGTGGTTGGTTTCTATATTTCCGGCCATCCGCTGGATACTTTCCGAACAGAGCTGGACAATTTCTGCACTTGCACGGTCGATAAAGTACTGGAAATCCACGACGGCGAACGTGCGCCGCGGTATTATGGCAAGGAAATCAACGTTGCGGGCATTGTCACAAGTGCGCAGGAGAGGATGTCGAAA
>DATMSL010000059.1:0-18106 GCA_035565435.1 Dyadobacter sp.
TTGAATTTTGATAGGTATAGTCTTGCCGGCCTTGAAATTTTGTATTACGTATATATATGCACGTGCGTGTATGTGGATTTCCGGAATTATACACGCTTTGCTTATTTCGCCAAATTTCAGGTTGCTTGATGATCAGTTTGCAATCATAGTTAATGGTTGTAAGCTCATATTCTACACGGGAAAACCAAGGATGCAATCGATTTTAATTGTCGGGAAAGTTCGACATGAAATTAGTATTAACTGGTACAGCGGCCGGGATTCCCGAAGCTAACTTTGTGACTGTGCGGAGATAGTCTCATGCTCATTAAGCCCGATTTGTATGAAGAGATTTTTACTACTTGGTATGCTTTTAATTGCGCAGGAAACCGCTTACGCTACCATTCGATATGTAAAAGCTGGCGGTGCAGGCACGCAGACCGGCGAGAGCTGGGCCAATGCATCCGGCGATTTGCAACTGATGATCAATCAGTCGTCGGCAGTGGCGATTGATACGATTTGGGTGGCGGCTGGTACTTACATGCCTGTCCGGCCGGCCTACAATCCTGATACGGTCGACGCTGCGGACAGATTCGATGCGTTTACGTTTGTCAAAAATGTCCGGGTGTACGGAGGGTTTCCTGCCACGGGGAACCCCGGGTGGAGTTTGAGGAACTATACTACCCATGTGACTACGCTTAGCGGTAATATCGGCTTGCCGGACAATTCGGATAACTGTTACCACGTGCTGATAACCGCTGGTGCGAATATTACCGCCGATTTCGTCATGGATGGCTTCGTCGTTAGGGAAGGTAATGGTGGCCTGACGGGCGACATCTCCGTAAATGGCCTTGTCATAGTGAGTCGTGCAGGTGCAGGCTGGCATAACATTGGCGGCAGCCCTTCTTTGCGTAATATGATTTTTGAAAACCATGTATTGTCCGAGGGTACCGGGAGGGGCGTGGCCTCTTTCAATACCGGTGGCAGTCCCAGCATCACCAATGCCATCTTCCGTAATAATGTAAGCGGCGGGAGTCTGGGAGGCGGAGGTTTTAATCAATCCGGCAACCCGGTTTTAAATAATGTATTGATCCATGGCAACGCGACGGCCAATGGAGCAGGGTGGTTTAGCGATGGCGGTAACATCGTTTTCAATAATGTTACCATCGCAGGTAATGTGGCCTCTGGTGGTGGCGCTTACTATGCACGCTTTTTTGCGGCCGCGACTTTCAATAATACCATTATTTTTCACAATAGCACTCCCGCATTTGTTCTGGAAGGGATTCTGATGTTACCTCCGCCGGCGGTTACTTTCAATTATAGCCTGGTTCAGGACGTTGCGGGTGGTGCCAATGGCAATCTCGACGGTACTACTTTGACGCCCGGCTTCGTCAACCCGCTGACCACCGCTCCTACATCAAGCGGTGATTATCGTCTGACTGCCGGTAGTCCATGCATCGACGCCGGAAGTGACGCTCTTATCGGACCCGGCGTAGTCTCCGAACTGGATGGACTTTTACGTGTTGCCGGCAATGCGGTGGATATGGGTGCATACGAGTTTGGCAGTGTACTTCCTGTGACGCTCGTTTCTTTTTCGGCCAAAGTGGTTTCTGAGCATTCTGTCGAAATTAAATGGCAAACTGCGCAGGAAAGTCAAAACGACCGCTTTGTAGTCGAGCGGAGCAAAGATCTGATTTCCTTTGAAACGGTGGCCGAAATTCTTGACGTCGCCGGCAATTCCAACACGCTACATAACTACCGGACCGTCGATCCCACTCCTTACGCAGGCACGAGCTACTACCGGTTGCTGCAATATGATACAGACGGGACGCGCACGGGCTCCCGCGTGGTGTCGGTTGTGCTGCGGTCACAAGGCTATGCGGTGTTTCCCAATCCAGCCATCGGGGAAGCATTCCGAGTCGGCTTGGACGAACCTGATGCTGCCGAAATACAGGTGCATCATGCAATGGGAAATGCAATCAGCTTTACACGCAGGCGGGAGGGCGGGCAAACGGTGGTGATCACGCCTGTGCAGCCGCTGGCTGCGGGAACCTACGTGGTTACCGTGCAGGAGCGGGCTACCCGGCGCAAGTTTCATCTGGTTGTGCGGTAGGGACTGGCGTGTTACAGGTAACCGTTCACCGGATCAATGACTTCAAAGCGGGACTTTACACCGCTGCGGCCCCGCTCGGCGGCAGGGATGAGAATAACCGCGTCGGAGATTTCCGCGAGACGGGAAGCGGTATTGGCTGCGCGAGGACCTCGATTGGCGGAATGTGTTAACATATCTGGTTCGGCACAGTGCGGACGCGGCCAAACCTTTGTTGCCCAAAAAGGCGCTCTTGCTGGAAAAATGGGTGGCCTGGTCGATTTGATTTTTTCAAACGGGATGTTTTGCTGCTATTTGCGGTAAAAAAAACCGGCCATGAAAAAGATTCTTATCAATTTACCCTGGACAAGGGGCTTGCTTTATTTTGTGATCATGGGAGCCGCCATGCAAGTTGCCGGCCTGGTACCGCTCCTGAACGACTTTTGGTTCTTTTTCGTCATTTCAATTGCATGCAGCGGGGCGCTGCTGCGATTGGAGGGTCGGTCGCCAGGGGCGGTTCATCTGTTGCCGCGTAACCGGCGTCATTGGTCACAATGGGCGTGGGGAACTGTGGCTGGCATCGGACTGCTGCTGGTGACGGCCGTTATCACCTTATTTCTGACCGGTGACAACTGGCGTGTCAACTATGCGCTGGATCCGGTGTATATTGGTGTAGTCTTTTTAAGTTGCCTATGGTCTTCGGTGGTACAGGAGTTTGTATTTAGGGGGTATCCTTTTCAAATGATGTTGGATCATTACGGTGTTTGGAAAGCACAGCTCTTTGTAGCAATACCATTTGCGCTTATGCACGTGCAGGCAGGTATGGCCTTCCCCGCGATCCTGACAACAGCTCTCACGACGGGGCTGGGCTCGGTATTGTTCGGTATGGCGTGCGCTAGAACGAGGCACCTGGCGCTGCCCATCGGGCTGCATGCCGGTTGGAACTTTGCTCAGGCACTCGTCCCGCGGGCGGCGGGCGGTAATATGGCAAAAACGCTGCTTATCGTAACGGGTGATACAGAGCGCTATAACTTTGGCAGTGTTGTGGGGCCGTATATCCTGGTTACATTGGTTGCGATTGGTGTGATCGCCAGGCTGAAAAAGCAAAATCAAAGGGCTGGTTTTATCGAGCGAGAGGCATGAAAATTTGGAATAGAATAAATTTACTTGCTCCTACATTGATGCAGCGGGTGCTTCTGCATTCACTGTTCTGGCTGTTGCTTTTCGGCTTACGCGCGTATCTTACCCTCATTAGTTTTAATGTGTACTCCGGCTTTCCAACCGAGGTTTTGCTATTGCTTAACCTATCAGGTATTGGCCTTATTGCCGCCTCATTTTATATATTCACAGGGCCCATATTTGCATTGGCTGCCAACGGGAAAAGGCTGTTGGTTGTGTTGAGCGTGCTGGTAACCCTGTTTCTGTACACTTTTCTGGACGCTGCATTGGAGCAGTTGATCATCCGCTCCTGCAAGAGTTGCCTAGCTATATTGGAGCAAAGGCAACCCGGTTACTACGGCTTGCTGCAATCCGGTTTTATTAACGTGGTATTAAAACGGCTGCTGAGCCTGGGAACTCCCTTTTTCCTGTTGCTTGCACTGAGTATCCCACTTTGTATTAAACTGGCGCTGGCCGGTTGGCGAAGTCAGGTGAAGGCCCTGGAATTAGCTAAAAGCAATATCGAATTGGAATTCAATTTTCTCAAATCCCAGGTAAACCCGCATTTCCTTTTCAATACGCTCAACAATATATATGGCCTTATCTTACGGGAGGAAACGCAGCGATCCGCGGCGCTGGTGGCACAACTATCGGCGTTGCTCCGCTACATGCTTTATGAGGCAAATCAGAGTCGGCAGGCCGTTGACAAGGAGCTGGGGTTGTTGCAGGATTACATCGAACTGGAAAAGATACGACTAAACAATACGGCTGTTACAACGCATATCCACACCGACTCCCTGGAATACCTGTTACCGCCGTTGTTATTCATGCCGGTTATCGAAAATGCATTTAAATACTGTTCAGATGAAGAGGGAGCCTATATCAAGTTCAACCTCGATGTACAGCAGGGGCAATTGCGGGTGATGCTGGATAATACGGTGAATGCAGAAATGACTGCACGGGCAGGAGCGGGAATCGGGTTGCCTAACTTTCGGAAGCGGCTCGAACTCCATTATCCCGAGCGATACCGGTATGAAACCACTTTAAAGGACGGGATTTACTCTGTTGTATTGTCCATTGATATCCTATGAAAAAAATCAATTGCCTGATAGTCGATGATGAGCCGATCGCCCGCGATATTTTGAAGGCGCACATCGAAAAGTTGCCCGGGCTGTCCCTTTTGTCGATGTGTAAAAATGCCGGCGAGGCGTATCAGGCTTTGAACGAGCTCCCGATTGATCTGATATTTCTGGACATACAGATGCCGGTAATTACTGGTACTGCATTCCTGCGGACACTGCCCAAGCCGCCGTTAGTCGTTTTCAGTACCGCCTATTCAGAGTATGCAGTTGAAGGGTTTGATCTGAACGCGGTCGACTACCTGCTGAAACCGATCACTTTCGAACGTTTTTGCCAGGCGGTGCAAAAGGTGCAGGAAAAAATGGCCGCGCATGATTGGCCCCCGGTACGCCACCTGCCAGCGTCGTACCTATTTATCAGGCAGGACACGAGACTGGTAAAAGTCGGGTTTGACGACATCTGCTATATCCAGGGTGAACGTGACTATTGTTCTGTCTACCTCACCACGGGCAAACGGATGCTGGCGGGCTCGCATTTAAAATTGCTGAACAATGCGCTGCCGGCTGGTCAATTTGTACGCGTACATCGCTCTTACATTATAAATCTTGACAAAGTGAGAGCTATTAATGGCAATATGATCGAGATATGCAATGCCGAAATACCCATTGGCAGCAGCTACCGCGACGCACTTTTTTCAATGCTGAAATTGTAGCCGAAAGTCGTACGTTTTGCATGTTATTACTTTCCCCGGCTTCCACCGATCCTGAGAAAAGTTGTAATTAATCTGAATGGCGGTCAAAACTGATCTTCCACATTCCGGTGGAAGACCAGTTTTGTACCTGAGCGCTTTAGCGCCATCCGAGTCCGGGCGCCACGTGCTCCAAAATAGAAGACAATACGTGAACGTTGTAGTCAACGCCCAATGTATTCGGTATTGTTAAAAGAATGGTGTCGGCTTCCTGAATGGCTTCGTCCTGCGCCAGTTCTTTGATGAGCTGGTCTGGCTCCGCGGCGTAGCTTCTACCGAAAATAGCGCGCTTGTCCTGCTCGATCATGCCGATTTTATCGGTCCGGTTGCTTTCCTGTCCGAAAAAATAGCGATCCTGATCGGTTACCAAAGCGAAAATCGACCGGCTCACCGAAACTCTTGGCTCGCGCTGATGTCCTGCTTTTTTCCAGGCTTCTTTATACAACCTGATCTGTTCGGCCTGCTGCACGTGAAAGGGCTTGCCGCTTTCGTCGTATTTCAGCGTAGAACTTTGAAGGTGCATTCCGTTTTCGGCTGCCCATACTGCCGTTGCATTGGAGGCGGCGCCCCACCAGATACGTTCGCGCAGTCCTTCGGAGTGAGGCTCCAGGCGCAGCAAGCCTGGCGGATTCGGAAACATCGGGTAGGGATTGGGCTGTGCAAATCCTACTCCCCTTAATTTATCCAGAAATTCCAGTGCCTTGCGGCGTCCCATATCAGCATCGGTTTCTCCTTCGGCGGGCTCATAGCCAAAGTAGCGCCATCCGTCGATTACCTGTTCCGGCGATCCCCTGCTGATCCCCAATTGTAATCGTCCTTCCGAAATCAAATCCGCGGCGCCGGCGTCTTCGATCATATACAGCGGATTCTCGTAACGCATGTCAATCACACCCGTTCCAATCTCTATTTTGCTTGTTTTAGCACCGATGGCCGAAAGCAACGGAAAAGGTGATGCGAGCTGGGCCGCGAAATGATGCACCCGAAAATAAGCCCCGTCTAAACCAATTTCTTCGGCGGCAACTGCTAGATCAATGGATTGGAGCAACGTATCGCTCGCGGTTCGGGCGTTGTAAGCGGGATGGTTAGACCAATGCCCGAACGATAAAAAACCTATCTTCTTCATAACATGTAAGTCCTGGTCAAATGCCCGATTGATTATAATGCCCCCTTAACGTATTTCGAGGTGGGCAATAATACCATTTTTACTTCCTCCGTGCAAAGAGAAAGCAAAATGCGCGGGAGATCATTCCCGGGCTTCAGGGCTTTTACACGTGTTCAGAGAGCTTGCAGGTCCAGACCGCTTCGCGGGTATGGTTAATGACATTTTCGGCGACGCTTCCCAGCATCAGGTGCGTCAGGCCGGTATAGCCATGTGTGGCCATGGCGATCATAGAGCCCGGCATACGCGCAGCGAATTTGAGCACCCCTTTTTCCTCGTTGGCCGCGTGCGTAACGTGTACGCTATACCCGGTTAGAGCGTAATATTCGGCAAGATCGTTGAGCATAAGGGCTAATGCCTGATCCGTATCTTTGGTATCGGGTGTTTTCACATAGAGCAAGTGCAGGTGCGCTCCCAGAAGTGATTGTAACGCCCGTATCTGCCATACGAAGCGATGCTGTTGCAGATCGATGGTCGTCGGGAAAACGATGTTGCGGATCTGGTTCAGTTTTTGACCTTTATGAATGGAAATAACCGGGACGGGCGCCGTTCTGACAACCTTTTCAGTATTCGACCCAACGATCACTTCTGCTAATCCGGCACTGCCATTCGTTCCCATCACCACTAAATCGGCTTCGGTCTCATGAATGGTTTTAATGATGATCTGATGGAGCAATCCTTGTTCGACCCGAAAGCCGGGTTCTAACCGTGTTTTCAGTTCACTCCTTACCCGCGCAAAATTCGCGGTAGCCTCACGGCCGAGCTCGGATAGTATTGAGGCAGAACCGACAATATACCCGTTTGGGTCCAGGCTTTCCAGGAAAACCGGGCTCATATTCACTACATGGAGGGCAATTACCTCACCTTCTGCCGCTTCGGCCAGTTCGATGGCGAACCGGAGTGCGGACATGGAAAGCGCGGAGAAGTCAAAAGGTACAAGGATCTTTTTCATATGCAGGTCGCTTAGAACGAATTGGTCATGTGGATCAGCTGCAAGTTACTCCCAGCCAATAGGGTTAGCGATGATGAATAATATCTTACAGACTGACTTTGCTCATGTTTCCCGCACAAGTTGTCATCAAACTAATTTGTTTTTGTAGAAGTAGAATAACGACAGCTTGCGAATAATAACGATTGTGAATTGAATAAAAGTTAGTAGTTTGCTTACTGGTTGTAGAATTTTATCTACTATCGATCAGGATTCTAGTGACATTCAAGTGCGGGAGGCTGGTTGAGGTATTGGTATTGGTTATACAAAATACACGGTAAGAGATAGGCTATACACCAATTTTTTAGGCTTTGGGCCAGAATCCGTAAACTCACAAAACCTTGTTGCTATGCAAAAAATGTTGCAAACGATTAGGGCCAGCAGAAACAATCCTGTGTTGGTCAAGAAGCTTTTATTGACGATTATCTTTCTCAACGTTGTTAGTTTTTGGCCCAGGGCGCATGCCCAGCAGCGCTATCTGGGGCTCAGCCTGGTAAATGAAGGCAACTGGAATAGTATGAAACTGATCGAGCAGGCACATGCAGTGGGGTGCAATGCGGTTTTTTTGAGTATGCAATGGGGAATGGTAGAAGGATATATCTCCCGTGTTTTGAAGCAACAATACGGAGCAGACTATAACGTATGGCAGATGTATGACGACCAGATCGCGAAGGCAAGGTCGCTGGGCATGAAGATCGGTATTAATGTCGCCGTCAGTACGGGTGACAACGTTACCCACAGCTACTCAGATCGCTATGGCATTAATACAGGGGACGGCTGGCTAAAAGAGGAACGGATACTGAATGTCGGATATGACGGAACGGAGGCTGTCTTTCAGAAATATGGAGGACAAATCAATGGAGTCAATGTGCAGTTCGTGATGACTTCGCTCGCGGCACAGTCAACCCGTGACCGGATCGTCGATTTCACCAACAAAGTATTACAGCGGTATGGCTACCTTCAGGATACGGGTGAATTACTCTATATTGACCTGATATATACCCGCAATGGAGAGGGGGAGTACGAGATCGGAACTGACAAATATCATTACGAACAACCCACAAACCTTCGGGATAACAACAGTCTCTCGGATTACTCACAGCCGATGGTAAGAGGTTACAGGGCCTGGCTCACGGCCAAATATGAAAAAATCCAGTCGCTCAATTTCGTGTGGGGGACCAACTATCGCTCTTTCAACGAGGTGTCGCCCAAAAGACCGTCGGCCACCACATTCACCCAGCCCGACGGCACCGACTGGTATTTATACCGGACACAGGTATTGAAGGAGGTGAATACGATTTTCAAGAATACCGTTAAAGCGTACGACGGCCGGATCAAAGCCATATCGCATCATGGTTCGGTGTTTGATAAATTGTCGTTGGGAAGGACCACCTTTTCATTTGACGAAATTGCCGCCGAAATGGACGGGATCAAGATTAATGATGACTTCCTTTACGATCACCGCTTCGCTATTGATCTTCTGCGCTCAAATCTCCCCGGAAAGCTGTATATCAATGAGGCCGGATTCAATGCGAGCCTTGGCATTGACAATTTCATCGCTTACGCCACCGAGAGCTATTCGCATGGCGCGCAGATGGTAAGTTGTATGTTTTTTGAAAACCTGTTGAGTGCGGGCGGCGGAACCGCCGTTCAGGAGTTGGCCAATACGTGGGTCAGTCAGCCTGTTACGAATCCTACTCCCAGCAATCAGGACAATTTTACATTATCGAATATCATTCAACAGAATGGCTGCGTGACCAACCGCGATAGCTATTCGGGAGATTGTGATGCTTACAAAACCTGGATGGCCGCGCGAAATAATGTCAACGGAGCACCAGTCAATATATTGATCAACAATGATCTGAAAGTGGATTGCCAGCTCTCGATTACGGGCGCGCCGAGCGTCAGCAACCCGCGGGTAGGGACTATGATCAACCTGTCGTCCGCCTGCACAGGAGACTGTTCAGGGCTCACTTATCGCTGGGAGCTGAATGGCACCCAAATCGGCAACACTGCTAATCTTACCGACATAAGAGTATCGTCAGTTCCGGGAACGTACATCTATTCGGTGACAGCCGGGCAGGGTGGGTGTGCGAAAACGAGCGAAATGGTGGTAACCGTCACCGATGTATTGCCCGTAACATTGATCGCCTTTAAAGCAACCGCGAGGGAGAATCACGTATCGCTCAACTGGTCGACCGCCGAGGAAACCAATTCGAGCCATTTTGAGATACACCGCAGCGCCAACGGGGTCGACTGGCATGTAGTTGGGAGGGTAGAAGCTGCGAATGCGAGCCGCGTAAAGATTGACTATGATGCCGTGGACAGTGCGCCGCTTTCCGGCAGCAACCTCTACCGGCTGAAAATGGTAGACCACGACAGTACATTTTCATACAGTAAAATAGCACGCGTGGTTTTCGACAGCCCGGATTTTCTTTCATTCTATCCCAACCCGGCTGCCGACCGCCTGCAACTCACCGAAGCGGCCCTGAAAAATGCTGCGTCCGTAGAATTGCTGGATCAAAGCGGCAAAACAGTACTGAAAACCTCTAAGCCGGGTTCGGTTATCAGTGTCGGACATTTGCCTGCCGGAATGTACGTTCTGCAGATCACCGGCAGGGACGACATTGTAACAAGCAGGAAGGTAGCGATCGGCCGTTAACGATACTGTTTGCCCCGGTAGTTTTACCGGTACTATCGGGGCAAAAAACGATCAGGTATTGACTTTTCTTTATTAATGCTAGCTTTGTGACTTGCATTGATGGTTTTTAGATGGAACGAATTACGCCACTCCTGTCCGGCAGGGCGCTGAATGACAGCGTCTTGCACCAAACCCCGTTTGAGAAATCCTTGCGAAGAAGGTTGCTTAAAGTAGGATCAGTGTTGGAGCTGATTGAAAGGGAAAATGAATATACACCAGCTTCGGCGCTGTCTGCTGCCGGGGAGCTGCGCCGGCTTATTGATACTTTTGAGGAGCTGGATAGCGAGCTGGCCCGGGTGATCACACATTATATAGATGTATCCCTCGTACGCAAGCGCCTCTTTAAGGGAGACGAAATGAGTATCAAGCACGTGGCATATGTGATCAAGACAGCGGCAGCCAAAGGCAGGGGCGCGAAAGAGGGCTATTCGAAAGAGGTGAAAGAGATTTATGCCGCGATTTCCGTACAAAACCCGTTAGCGCCTCCTTTTGATCTGGCAAGGCCCCATTTTGAAAAGGACCTGGATACATTCAGTTTGTCGTACCACGTTTTGCTCGAAAATTTCAAACTGCTCGCCGCCAGGGTGGGGACTTACAATGATTTGGCCGGAATATCCCCTTATTCCCCGGCAACGTTACAGGCACTCGTGGCGCAGGGCGAGAGCCTCACCCGCGAGATTGCGGTGATCGTCCAGAAAATATTCGTCGTTTATGAGGAGCGGCTGTTGGTTTTCGAGCAAATAAAAGAAAGCTGCCTTGCGATCTGCAAACGGTCGCGATTCGTTTTGGGGTCGCATCATGCTGTTTATAAGGAGCTTATAGCTTTCAAGCACGCAATCATGTAGGATAGGACTTAACAATAACTTAATATTAACGACATATCGGAATAATCTTGCCGCCATAGTTTTGTGTCAAAATATTAGACACTGATTATGAGACATTTGGTTACAGCGATTTCCCTCCTTATTTTAACAACAGGCGCCTGTTTTGCGCAATTGGGGTCTATAAAGGGCTCAATCAAAGACGGTAAGAACAACGAAGCGATCATTGGAGCGACAGTTCAGCTGATCGGAACGGCAACCCCGTTCGGCTCGGTGACGGACGTAGAAGGTAACTTCGAAATTCAGAAAGTACCTGCCGGTGCTTATAAAGTACAGATCAGTTATGTATCGTACGCGACGAAAGAAATAGATAACGTTCGCGTTGAAGCAGATAAATCGACGCTGATCACCACCGCGCTGGTCGAAGACAACAAAACCTTGCAGGAAGTGGTCGTAAAAGGACAGCGTCAGACCAATACCGAAGTTTCGGTGATCACAGAAATCAAACAGGTACAACAGATTGCCGTCGGTATTTCAGCACAGCAAATTCAGCGTACGCAAGACCGTGACGCTTCCGCGGTGATCCGCCGCGTGCCCGGTATCTCCATTTTTGACGACCGTTTTATTGTAGTACGCGGCTTGAACGAGCGTTATAACACCGTGCTACTCAATGATATTATCACTCCTTCTACTGAGGTAGACACTAAATCCTTTTCCTTTGATTTGATTCCTTCATCGGCGATCGACCGGATGCTGGTATTCAAATCGGCCTCGGCTGACCTCCCCGGCGATGTAAGTGGTGGTGCTATTAAAATTTACACCAAAACAATCCCCGACGGTAACAGCTTGTCTGTGAATTTCTCAACCGGCTACCGCGCGGGAACCACTTTCAGCTCGGCTACGAGCCACAAGGGCGGTGCATTGGAATTCCTTGGTATCGAGAATGGTACACGTACATTGCCCGAGAATTTCCCGAACAGAAGAGGGGTGATCCTGAATGCGCAGTCTCCGACCATTATCCAGAAATTTCAGAACCTGCCGGATTACTATGCTCCGAAGCAGATTAACGTATCACCGGACTGGAGAGCGGGAATCAATTTCAGCCGCCGGTTCTACGTTCGTGATATGGAGGTTACCAACACTTCCTATATCAACTATTCTTTCTCACGTATAAACAATACCGTTACTCAGAACCGTTACAATTTCTCGGGACAGAAAATCGAGGGTTTTAACGATCAGTTCTTGCAGGAGAATGCACGTTTGGGTATCATGTCTAACTGGGCATTTATTCTCAATCCTAAAAACAAGATCGAATTCCGTAACCTGTTCAACCAGATGGGTAACAAGGAAACGGTTGTGCGCGGCGGTGGAAACCTTGAAAACAACCTGGATTATAACAACGGTGCATTCCGTTACGAGGCCAGAAGCATTTACTCGGGCCAGCTGAGCGGTACACACGAACTAAGCGCGAAATCGAAACTCCGCTGGATCGCCGGCGCGGGTTATACCTACCGCAACGAGCCTGATTTCAGAAGGTTTACATCGACCCGCCAGACTGGTACCAACCAGCCGTTCCAGATCAACCTGCAACAGTTTGAGTCTCCAACCTTGCAGCAGGCAGCACGTTTCTACTCACGCCTGGGCGAGATCGTAGGTACTGGAACCGTTTCTTACGAACAACTGATCGGCGCGAAAAAGGACGAAGCGGAGCAACAGGCGAAACTGAACGTAGGTACATACGTGGAATACAAAGACCGTAAATATTCTGCCCGCTGGTTTGGTATCGTGAACCCGAACCGAGTAGGTGACGAAATCCTGACGCAAACTCCGGAGCAGTTCTTCCAGAATTCGAACCTGGCTTCCGATAAAGTATACTACACCGAAGGAACCAACTTTGATGATAAGTACGCGGCGCAAAACCTGCTTGCAGCGGGCTACGCATCGTTCTACTGGCCGATCTCCGAGCATTTGAATGCAACCGTAGGTTTCCGCGGCGAATACAACCGCCAGCAATTGCAGGGTTACGAACGTGGAGGCGGTATCCAGGTGAATGTAGACCGCCCGGTTTTCACTCCGCTGCCTTCTGTTAACCTGACCTACAAATTCAATGAGCAGCACGCGGTAAGAGCGGCATACAGCACGACTGTCAACAGACCTGAGTTCCGCGAGCTTTCTCCAAGCACCTATTACGACTTCAACTTCGACGTGTCGCGCAAAGGAAACCCGAATCTGGTGAATGCGACAATCCAAAACTACGACTTGCGTTACGAATTCTACCCGAGCAAGAGTGAGCTGATTACCCTGTCGTTGTTCAACAAGACATTCAAGGATCCTATCGAAGCGGCGATCTTCTACAACGGTAGCACCGTGGCTTTCACAGTAGCCAATGCCAAAACAGCTTATGCAAGAGGGGTTGAACTGGAAGTTCGCAAAGCATTGTCGAACCCAGATAACGCGACTTTCCTGAGCAAAATGCTTGTGACATTGAATGCATCGCTCATCACAAGTAACGTAAAAACGAACGTAACCACCGGCAGCTCTGACCGTTACCTGCAAGGGCAATCCCCTTACCTGATCAACGCCGGTTTGTTCTACAACGACGACGAGCGCGGCTTCCAGGTGAATGCGCTGTACAACGTGATCGGCAAGCGGATTTTCATCATCGGCGACAATCAGATCAGCGCCAATATCTTCGAAATGTCGCGTAACGTGATCGACCTGAACATTATCAAAACCATCGGCAAGCGCCTCGAAATCCGTGCAAGCATTCAGGATCTGCTCAACCAGCCATTCCGCTTGTATCAGGATACCAACCATGATAACAAAATCGATACTAAAACTGACGGTTTGTATCAGAGATACCGCAGAGGAACTTACTCGATGATTGGCTTGCGCTACACACTTTGATCATAAAAATTAAAAACAAATCAATTAAACATCCTGTTAAATGAAAAAGTTAGCAACTTGGTTATTGGCAATGCTGGTATTATCCGCATCGTTCGTAGTTGTGTCGTGTAAAACTGATGATGATGGTGAAGATCCGGGACCAACGGATCCAGTGGGCGAAACAATTACCGTAAAAGGAACGATTTCGGCTTCGACAACCTGGAAAGCTGCAAACAAATATATTCTGGAAGGTTTTGTATATGTTGACAACGGCGCGGTGTTGACTATCGAGCCAGGAACGATCATCAAAGGCGATAAACTGACAAAAGGTACGCTGATCATCAAGCCAGGCGCGAAAATCATGGCAGAAGGTACTGCTACCAAGCCTATCGTATTTACTTCTTCGTCGGCAAAAGGCGCTCGTAACTATGGCGATTGGGGTGGTGTGATCCTTCTTGGAAAAGCACCGGTAAACAAGACTCCGGCGACAATCGAAGGAGAGAACGTATCGACTTTCGGTGGAACAGACGCCGCCGACAACTCAGGTACTTTGAAATACGTTCGTATCGAGTTCGCTGGTATCGCTTTTGAAACCGATAAGGAAATCAACGGTCTTACTTTGGGCGGCGTAGGTTCGGGAACAACTATCGACTACGTACAGGTTTCATACAGCGGTGACGATGCTTATGAGTGGTTCGGTGGAAGCGTGAATGCGAAGCACCTGATTTCTTACCGTACACTGGACGACGATTTCGATACAGACTGGGGTTTCAGTGGAAATGTACAATATGCAATGGCCCTGAGAGACCCTGCTGTTGCTGACCAATGCTCATGCTCGGATTCCAATGGTTTTGAATCGGATAACGACGCTTCCGGATCAGGTGCTTCTCCTAAAACAAGTGCTAAATTCAGCAACGTAAGTATCTTCATCGGCCCGGGATCTCCGAATGCAAAATACCGTTCAGCATTCCGTATTCGTAGAAACTCAGCGGTGAGCATCTACAACTCGGTAGTCTCAGGTGCTTATCCTAAGGGTGGTCTGGAACTGGAAGGCGACTCCACACAAAATAACTTCAAAGCGGGCCGTTCGGACTACCGCGGACTGGTGTTGACAGGAATGACGAAAGCGATCGTTTCGGGTGATACAACGTTGTTGAAAGATGCAGCCCGTAAAAACACTTTCGGCGCGGACCTCGCTACTTTGAAACTGGATGCAGCCTACAATACGCTTGGCGCAGGTTTGAAAGTACTTCCGCAGGCTGGCTCTCCTTTGCTGACAGGCGGTGTTACATTGCCTGCCGGATTCGAAGCCAACGCTTACATCGGAGCTTTCGGTACCACAGACTGGACAACCAGCTGGACCAACTTCGACCCACAAAATACAGACTATTAAGATCTTATATAATTGGTGTCAGAATTTCAAAAAAGCCGGGGGCGTTGCTCCCGGCCTTTTTTGTTGTTGTGCGCTGCTTAATCTAACCCCTGCGTAATCGTCCATGTGCTGTCAGGATTCAGCGTAGCATTCATCGAGAAAATACCATAGGGGAATTCAATCTTCACAGCATTGATTTGGGACGGATCCAGTACCTGGCCCTGTTTCACGTCCGCGAATGTTATCCAGTAGTCGAAGCGGGGAGAAAACCGGAAATACATGTTGGGCTGCGCCTGCACGGCAAACGCTACCGCGCCCGACATGCCGATACCGACACTGGCCTGGTTAATGGCCGTGGTATTGTCCGACATGATATTCAGCGAGCCCTGCGGGTATGCATTCTTTTTGTTGACAAACTTGTAGTTACCCTCTTCTTTAGTGAGCGTTATGTCATTATTCTCCGTCAGACTGGTAGGCGAATTCTCGCCGGCATTAAAAACAACCCCGGGCTTTAAAGTGCCGGTCTTGCCCCAGAAGAAATAGAGTTCCATATTCCAGGATATGGCTAGCTGCGAATGCGGACCTGCTTTTTCCACACGCCACGCCAGCGGAAAAACGTCCGGGTTCGGGCTATTGTGGTTTTGCTGAAAAACGCAGAAGCTTCCTGATGAATCGGAGTTGTTGATAAAATTGATTGTGAAGGTAGGCATAAGTTACTGAGAGGTTTAAGGTTAATTCAAATGCATAAAGTAGTCGTCGTGTCTATCTACTTCTACTTCCTATTAAGCGGGTAAACGAAAGGTCGCATGTTGCACGGCCGGTTTTTTCAAACCCGGCATATTTATCCATTAAGCGGTTAACTGATTTGTGGTCAATGGATTGTGGTTTTGCGCAGGTGGTAGATGCCGCGTCTTTCCCGGAAGCCGCCCGCGCCGAATTGGCATAAATTCAGCTCAATGTTGTTTCTTTGTAGCCCAGCGCGCTCCCTTGCGGACCATCGTATTTGATGGTTTCTGGGGTGACAAAAAATCGCATGCATGAATCAAATTGACGTTTGTATTAATTACTACGGAAAGCCGTACCACACTGCCGTAACCCTGCTGACACTTTGGAAACATTCTTCCAAACACATTCACAAGATTTATCTGGTCATTGAGAAAATACAGCCGTATTACCAGTACGATGCTATTCCATTGCTAAAATATTACCTCAAAGACCTGCCCATCGAATACGTCTATCCGCAATACTTTTACTATTCCGGTAATCCCGACGAATCGTGGCTTTCAGACCCGGAAAAGCGGTATGGTCTCAAATACCAGTATGCGCTCGAAAAGTCCGACAAGGAGTATTTGTTTCTCTCCCACAATGATTGTCTTTATGAAGACGATTTGCTGGGGAAAATGCTGACGAGGGCGAAAAATGAAACTGTCTCAGGAACTAATGGAGGAACTGTGGCCGGAATAGGAATGGTTGGCCAATGCTGGAATTGCCCTGCATTTTCTGCCAAACTGTGCGACGGCAGCCGTTTCGAAACTTTTGTCCCGACCAAAGGGGAATTGAAGGAATTGGTGGATACGTACAATCCGCCGCGCGCGCACATACATTACAAACTGATCGACAGGGAAATCATCCACCCCCTGCCCGAATGCCGGTTGAACGAATACGCTTGCCTGGTCAATGTGCCTGTTTATCGGAAAAACGTGGTTCCGACCGGCGATATCCTGCCTTTTGGCGGAAGCTGGCATGGCACCGACTGGGGCGCAATCTGGTTCCATTCGCTGTTCAACCGGGGCTACAAGTTTATCAATTTCCCTTTCGAGCCGCACATGCAGCACGCCCCGTTCTCGAACAACGGAAGCGGGCATCGCGCGGATACTGAATTTGATTTGTATAAAAACTCGGAGGAAGGAGCGAAAGCCTATCTATTGTCCCACAACCTGATTCCGAAGGATATTCCCTTTGCTTTAAAATTGGAGCGCCAGGCCATCAGAACCAAACATCAGATCAGAAACAAACTGATCAAGTTGAAGGTAAAATTGATGGGGTAACACGGCTATGGATGGGTATTAATCACCAGTATCCCATTCCCGCCCCGCGCCCCGAATGCCGCAGAGCTTCCATAACGGATCGCGGAGACCGATTTGATATCCCGGACCGTGAGCGAATTAAGGATAGGAATGACTGTGTCGGCGCCGCTGTAAAAAACCTTGTCGAGCAGGAGCGCGACGGTGTTGTCGAAGCTGGCGCTAGCATTGAGGTTCGTGTTGTTCTCAATAAAATGGACTTTGTAGGTATTGGACGCGGCATCGAAGGTTACGCGCAGGCCGGGAATCTTTTTCAGCAGATCGAAAACAGTACCGGAATTGTCGCTTTCGCCGACCGGTAGTATATAATCCGGCTTGACCAATCCGTCGCTCTCTTTGTCTCCCGCTTGTATGAGCCCCTCTTTATCCAGAAGCGTTTGCTGAGCCTCGATAGCCGGTAGTTTTAGGTCGGTAGCAGCGGTTTCTTTTGCCTGCCCCGTATTTGGAATGAGCGCCACGGGCGCCGGAGGCACTTCGTCCTGTTTTTTGGGCAGCGGATAGTCGATCGGTAGCATATCGGCGAAACCTTCCCGCGCCCAGGCGTCATGAATGGTAATCCCGTTCGGGGCTACCAGCCAGCCGTTCTCCGTAAAAGTGCAGGAAAAGTTAGGCAGGACAATCTGCGAATATTTGAACGGATAGTCCGAAAATGCCGATCCGCTGTTATAAAGCCTGCGTTGAAAGACCAGCACCGGATACCGCGAATGGAGCACATAGTATCCCTTGTTCTGATCAAAAAAACAGATGGAATCGGCGGTAACGGGCGTGAAATTGCCGCTGGTTACCTCACGTTCGAGCGGGATTTTGGTGAGGTAAAATTCCCTCGTGGTCTTCATCGAGAACATTTCAATGCCATCCGCCTCGAGGTTCTTTCGGGAAAGCAAGACGAGAAAATTGCGAAACGAATCTTTAAAAGCGATTTCCCTGTTACGAAGTTGCTTTTTCTGTTTGTCAGGATCTTCCGCGAGCCAGGATTCAAAGAATTTATAGCCGGAAATGAAAGTTTTCTTTCCATTGGATTCAAATTTGCTCATATGAAACCGG
>DATMSL010000060.1:0-2178 GCA_035565435.1 Dyadobacter sp.
CCGGGTCTCCCGGGGCGTCCGGCCCGCTGCCGGTCGCGCATTCGTTCCTCAGGTAGCATGTTTGTTTTCCATAGTTGGATTAAGTTAGGTGCTGATCACAATAAGGCCATTGCGAAAAAAAAGACATAGGTATCCCGTGCCGGATCGACGGCGTTGGCAATAGATCATGTTTTGCAAAAATGGCTGGCACGGGAAACTTCCGGCCGCTCTATTTATACAGGTACAGGACTCGGCAAAAACTAACCTCCCTTATTAAATTATTTTTCGATTTTTTATTAATAATCCCTCAACACGCTTCCATCGGCACATTCAATATTTCATCAAAAGCATCCCTTGGAATCGATCACGATCTGCGCATCGATTTCCTTGTAACTACCGCCTATCGTACGGCAGATCACGTCCAGGTTGTCATACAACGATTCGTTGCGGATCGTGGTAGAGATAATGCATTGAGCCAGCAGTTCGTGATCGCAGAGGATCTGTACGCCGTATATCTTTTCAATTTCAGCAAATACTTCGGTAACGGGTACCTCGTCGAACCGGAACTTTTTCGTATTGGTAATCGGTGCGATGGGCAGCGGCTCCGGCACCAGATTTTTCACGAGCGTCTCGCTGTCGCGGTTGAATGTCCCCTTCTGATTGGGCAGCAATAGCAATCCGGTGGTTTCCGGGTCGTCCATCTGGATCCGGCTTTGCTTGTACACCGACACCCGCCCCGTCCTCACATGCACGGTCACAGCCTGGCTGTTTTCAAATGCCCTGATCTCGAAACTAGTACCCAGCACCTTGGTCACCGTCTCATTGGCATAAACCAGGAATGGCCGGGCGGGATCTTTGGTCACATCAAAAAACGCCTCGCCGCTCAGGAATACCTCACGTTTGTGCTTTTGAAAATGGGCCGGATAGCTCAGCCTGCTGTTTTTACCGAGGGTAATGACGGTGCCGTCTTCCAGCCGCACTTCCATCGGTGCCGCACTCCGGTTCTCCTTTTCAAGCAATTGGTTCTCAACCTTCGCGTGGGTGAGCAACTCTTTATAGGTAACCCGTTTGGGGTCGCCATGCATGGCCTGAAAAATAGCAAATGCAGCCACTACCGTCACGCAAGCGGCGGCCAGAAACGTGATAAACAGCCTCCGGGTAGGCCTGGGGCTAGCCGGTTCCTCCCGGTTCTCCGCCGATGATTCGATCCTTTGCCAGAGTTTCTGCTCGTCAATGACGGGAATCACTTCCTGCTCGGCCTGGTACAGTTCCAGCACTATTTTCGAGGCCTTTTCCACTACTTCCCGCTTGTCCGGATTCGACTGGATAAACGCTTCCCACCACAATGCGTCCTTGTTTTGCAGGACCCAGCTTATGAAGGAGTCATTCCCCAAAAGATCCTCAATATTTAAACTTTCATCATTCATGGTCAGGGATAAATGGTACGCGCACAACTAACAGGTACAACAATGGCAGAAAACTAACCTATGTCCGGGCATTTTTCTCAAATTCATTTTACGAAAGCCATCCGGGGAGCTCGCCGAACGGTACCAGCAGCGACAGGATCGTCAGCTTGCTGAGCTTCGTGCGCAGCACCGCGTAGGATTTATAAAGCAGATTACTCACGCCCTGCTTGGACAATCCCATCAGTTCGGAAATTTCATCCAGGCTCATTCCGTGGTAAAAACGCAGGTTAATCACCTCTTTCTGCCGGTCGGACAAGCTTTCGACCGCGTTCCGCACGCGTTGGGTACGCGCATGGATCTCCTCGGAATCGATATGCTGCTGCTCGGTGGAAAGTGACACCAGGTAATCCAGGAAGCCGTCGATATCCTCGGCCTGGTCAAAAACGTCGTTTCTGCTATTGCGCAGAAGCCGGTTGCGCAACGCCCGAAACAGGTAAAATTTCACATTCTCCGCTTCGTTCAGGTGTTCTCTCCGCCTCCAAAGGTCAATGAACAGATCGTGTATGGCATCTTCCAGAAGCTGCCTGTCGGCTGTGAGCCGGTGCCCATAGCTGGTCAGGCTCTTGACATGATGCTGATACAGCGCCTGGAAAGCCTGAATATCCCCTTGCTTGAAACGATGCCAGATGTGCAGCTCACTGCTCGTATCTGATTCAACTCTGGTAAAAATAGACATCCCGGTTGGTCTCCGTTGAGTAAGTGATGTGACGTTTTTTGGCAAATAAAAGAAAAT
>DATMSL010000061.1:0-3470 GCA_035565435.1 Dyadobacter sp.
GTTTTCACGCTGGAGCTCTGAGATCGACCAAGTTAATTTCTCTTTATGATTGATCAGGATTTCGAGTTTTTTCTCGACGTCGGACAGTTTGTGTTCGATAATACGTTCGGTAGTCCTCTCCATTTTCCTCAACTGAAAAAATCCGACAATGAAAAAACTGTGGTTTACTTTCTGATCACCGCTTCAAACTCCCTTTCGTAAGTCGCGATCAGGCGCTGCATCGTCTTATCGATCACTTTGTCGGTGAGCGTTTGCTGCTCGTCCTGCAAAATGAAGCTGATCGAATACGATTTCTTGCCTTCCAGGTTCGCGCCTTCGTACACGTCGAACACGTTCACCGCGCGCAGGAGGCTGCGTTCGGTTTTGAATGCAGCCTGGCGCAGCTCCTCGAAGGTCACTTTCTTATTCAGAACTACCGAAAGGTCGCGGCGCACTTCGGGGAATTTTGGCACTTCCACATATTCAACGGCCGCATTGTACTGGCGAAGCAGGTATTCCCAGTCGAAATCGGCATAGTACACCGGTGCTTTAATGTCGAGCTTCTTGGCAACAGCTGCATTCAGCAAACCAAAGGATACCACCGCCTTTTTATTGGCCAGTAATGTCAACCCGCTTTTGAAAATGGCGCTGTCGGCTTCCTGTTTCTGTACGTCGCGGATTTTCATCGAAGTCAGCACCTGGTTCACAAATGCGGCCAAGTCATGAAAAACGACCTCGCGCGATTTCTCAAACCAGCTTTCCTGGCTGATATTACCCGTTACGAAAACAGAAAGGCGCTCTTTCTCTGTGTATTTACCATCTGTTTCATGGTAAGTTTTGCCAAATTCAAAGACTTTCAGATCCTTCTGGCGGCGGTTGCTGTTGTAAGCGATCACTTCCAGGCCGGAGAAAAGCAGCGTCTGGCGCATTACCGAAAGGTCTTCGCTCAGGTAGTTGAGGATTTTCACCGGATTACCCACAAGACTTTCGCCTAATATGGCATGGTATTCCGGTTTGGTCAATGAGTTGTTGATCATTTCATTGAAACCATTGCCCACCAGCAGTTCCGCCACGCGCAGTTTCAGCTTTTCAGGATCATTTACGGGGAAATCCGAAAGGTAATCCGAGCTCAATGCGTCCGACAATTCCACCTGTCCGAAGCCGTAAATGCGAAGGATCTCTTCAATCACATCGGCCTCGCGCTGTACATCCACGCGGTAAGGCGGCACAATCGCGGTGAAACCGGCCTCCGTTTCGTCGATAATGCGGATATCAAGCGATTCGAGAATGCCTTTGATCAGGTCTTTTTCCAAAGACTTGCCGATCAGCCGGTCGATGTTTTTGTATTTGATATTCACCTTGAAATCCGCAACAGGTTCAGGGTAAATGTCGATAATGTCGGATGAAATGCTTCCGCCGGCTATTTCCTGGATCAGCAATGCAGCACGTTTCAATGCGAAAAGCGGCATATTAGGATCCGTACCGCGCTCGAAACGGAACGATGAATCGGTTTTGAGCGAAAAACGCTGCGCGGTCCTGCGCACCCACACAGGCGAGAAGTAGGCCGATTCGAGGAAAATAGAAGTAGTGCCGTCGGTCACGCCGGAAGTAAGCCCGCCGAATACCCCGGCAATGCACATAGGCTCGGGATTGCCATCCACGCCTTCGCTGCAAATCATCAGGTCGTTGGCCGAGATTTTGCGCTCGATACCGTCCAGGGTCACGAATGGTGTGTTCTCGGAAACGGTAGTCACAATCACTTTTTTACCCAAAACCTTGTCCGCATCGAATGCGTGCATCGGCTGGCCGAGCTCGTGGCAAACGTAATTGGTAATGTCAACGATATTATTGATCGCGCGGATGCCGATCGTTTGCAGGCGTTGTTTCAGCCATTCCGGTGATTCGGCCACGGTAATGCCCGAAATCGTCAAACCTGTATAGCGAGGGCAGGCCTCCGTATTGCGAACCTCTACCGGAATCGGCAGATTTTGGTTATCTACTTTAAATGCATCCACCGAAGGCAATGTGATCTCACGCTTCAAAACCGCTTTCAAATCACGCGCGACGCCATAATGCGAAGCCGCGTCCGCGCGGTTGGGCGTAAGGCCGATCTCGATCAGGTAGTCCGATGAAATGCCGAAATATTCAGCGGCAGGAGTGCCGTTGGGTAACTGGGTATCGAGTACGAGAATGCCGTCGTGCGAAGTGCCCACGCCCAGCTCATCCTCTGCGCAGATCATTCCCTCAGACAACGCGCCGCGGATTTTGGATTTTTTCAAAACCAGCGGCTGGTCGCTGCCGGTCGGATATAATGTAGCGCCCACGGTCGCTACGATCACTTTTTGCCCCGCAGCCACATTCGGCGCGCCGCAAACGATCGAAAGCGGTGTTTCGCCGCCTATGTCCACGGTGGTAAGGCTTAGCCGGTCGGCTTCCGGGTGCTTCTCACGGGTCAGTACCTGACCGATCACCACGCCCTGCAAGCCGCCTTTTATCGACTCGATCTCTTCAATACCTTCGACTTCCAGCCCGGTGCCCGTTAGCAAACGGTCGATTTGTTCGGGTGTTTCAGTAATTTCAATTAAATCTTTAAGCCACTTATAAGAGATCTCCATCTAGAATGCTTTAATAACAATAAAAATTCAGGCGCGGGAAATGCGGCCTGTTTGCAAAATTAATGATTTAGTTTGAACGGCATTCGGGCATTTGATGCCGCGTGCCTGTTTTTTATAGTGTGCTACTGTTCGTGCGTGGCTTCCTCGGTCACTTCGCCCGCGTGAATGGCGACTGTCAGCGTGTTTTCGGCAGGCGGTACCGGGCAGGCGTAGCTTTCCTGGTAGGCACAATAGGGGTTATACGCTTTGTTGAAGTCGAGCACAATGGTATTGTTCTTGATCTGATCCACCGGGTAATCCAGGTAGCGGCCGCCGCCGTAAGTTTCCTTCCCGCTGGTTGCATCACGGAAAAGCACCGAAATAGTGCCTTCATTCTTCAAAAGGAGCAGTTTTTGCGGCTGACCTTCGATGCTGAAATTGGCGTAGCCGTATTTTTCATATTTCTCGGTGGTACCGTCAGTATATTTCACAATTACTTCCTTATCGTCTTGCATGTAAGGAGAGATATTGGCTTTCACACGGAATGCGAGGCTCGGTTCGAAATAATGCAGGCCGTGAAATGCCTCCTTATCCTTGATAGGAGAGTCGTCGCCGGACTTGAACTGCTCGTCCTTGGCCGCGCGCTCTTCGAGGATCTTGGATTTATAGGCCGCCGGGTTGGCCGCGATGGCATCGTCGGAGCTGCTGGTGCCGCCCATGTTTTCGATAATGAAATAGGCAAGTATCGCAATGAGCATCGCGACCGTGCTATACCGGATCACTTTATTTTTGAACATAATAAGGATTATTGGGTAATCGGACTGCAAACTTACACCCGATCGCGCGCTTTGAAAAAGTATGGAGGGTTTATTTACTTTTTTGGAATAATTTTGAAAC
>DATMSL010000062.1:0-7126 GCA_035565435.1 Dyadobacter sp.
GATTTCGAAGAATTGGTAGTTAGAAGGAAAGGTTTTCGAGTAGTTATGTTTTTTTAAAATGAAGATAATATGCTGAAAATAAGGATATAGTTCCTTGTTGGGCCTTATTTTTGACAGCGCGATTCTCCTTTGGATGACTCGAGTGATAGGCTGCCGAATTAATATCCCTGCGATAGTTTGTGCTTAAATTCAACAAACGTCAGGCTGCTCTCGATATCTCGGGCGGCCATACGGAACACTTCCAAGGCTATTTTGAGTGAGAATTCTATTCTTTAGATAAAGCAAAAACGTTCTGATCAACGCTGGTTGTATATTTTTGCCGCTAGTAGCGATCCAGCTATTTCGACCGATTTGTGTTCTCGCACTACTGGGTAATTTTTCCACGATCCCACTTTATTCTGCCTGCCGGTACAACCGGAGACCTATCAGCCACTCCGCGTATGCAACGTCTCCTGATGCCGCCACAAATCCTGGAATACCGGGCTGTTCCGGTAAAGTTCATCAAACGTCCCTTCGTCGATCAGGTAGCCATCCCGCAGAATATATACGTAGTCGAACTTGGTCAGCAAATGCAGCCTATGCAGCGTGGAAACTACCGCTTTGCCCCTGAATTCAGCAAACATCTTATCATAAATTGCCGCCTCCGTCTTCGGATCAATGCTGCTGGTCGGCTCATCGAGCAGCACAATGTCACTCGTGCGTGCAGCGAGGATGCCGCGCGCGAGTGCAAGGCGCTGCTTCTGCCCGCCCGACAGGTTCACGCCCTTTTCCTGAATGCTGGATTCGAGGCCTTTGGGTAGTTTATTCACGACTTCTGTGAAATGGGCGGTTTCGCAAACCTGCATAATGTCGTCTTCTTCGAATGGCAGGCCAAGGGTAATGTTGTAGGCAATGGTGTTTTCGAAAATCTCAGGATCCTGCGGGAAGAGCGTCACTTGGTCGGCGAGCATTTCGATGGCCGCTTCGTGCCGGCCGTCAACGGTTACTTTTACGTCCCTTTCAGGTTGGTACAAACCTCGCAGCAACGCAAGGAGCGTGCTTTTTCCGCTTCCGCTTTCTCCGATGAATGCAATGCGTTGGCCCCGGCGGATGCGGATATCGAGCCGGTGGAGGCTATGGGCTTGTTTCTCGGCATCGTACATTTCGCCGTGGGAGAAATTGAGGTTGCTGATATGGATCTCCTGCCAGTTTTCGGGGAGGTCGCCAGCTTCGTCGACGCGGTGATGTTCGTGGTATGCCTCGCCAATGGCGCGTGCGGTTTGCACTTCGGTGTTGTACCGGATGATCTCGGTGTATTGCCAGGCAATGTCCTGGAACACGGAGGTAAATTGATTCACATAGCTCAGCAGCGTAACCAGCCCGCCGACCAGGAACACTTCTCCCGGCACATAATGCTGATACACATAGCCGATCGTGACTACTATATAAATGATGGCAATGAATACACTCGCCACAAACCATTTCCATTCGTTAATAGACACCGACCGCCTGAATGGAGGGAATACGTCGGCAACTTTGCCCATCAGACTGATTTTCATCCGTTTTTCGAGCCTAAGCGTGATCACGGTGATGATGTTGGAAAGACTGTCAAATAGCGTGGAGGAGACGATGTGCTCTTTTTCGTTCGATTCATCAAGTGCTTTAATGAATGGTTTATCAAATTTAAAAATCACATACACGTTAATGATCCCTATCAGCACGCCTATCGCGCCAAACAGGGGCGAAAACCAGATGATGGCGACGAACGAGAATATGAATTTGGCAAATGCATGCAGGAACATGAAGCCATTTTGAAAGAAGTCTTTCAATGCTTCGTAGGCCTTACGGATGCGGTTGATCGTCGCGCCGCTGTGATGATCCTGGTGCCAGCGAATCGGCAAATGCAGCGCCTGATGATACAATTCGTCGAGAAAATTGCGGCTCAGATCGAACGCCAGTTTGCGCTCCATCACACGTGCCGGGCCGTGAAACGCCCATTCGAGCAGGATCAGCCCCAGGTATGCGCCCCCGTATACCCACACATTACGCAAGGTGTCTTCTGCGTCCTGTTGGATGGATTGGATAAACCAGCCGTAAAGCAGTGGATGCGCCGCCAGTACGAGGTTGGCCATCACAAACATTCCATACACAAGCAGGTAGCGGCCGCGTTGTTGCCGGGCATAGCGCCAGGCCGTTGCGAGAAGGGACAAATAGGGATTCTTCATGCCAAAATCAGTGGTTGCGGAAACGAAGGAACGCCCCCCGGCTCACTACAACCACAAAATGCAGTCGAAGGTTGCCTGCTGGTCGGTAAACTTTGTGTGAAGAATCAGTAGTTTTTAGAAGTTTGCGGTTTAGTTACACGGTGACCGATTTTGACAACCAACCTTTTTGAACTAGCAAACCGGAATTTTATGAAAAGATTAATGCATGTTTTTTGCAGCGCGATTTTGCTGAGCATTGCCCTTGGAACTTCTACACACGCACAGGACGGCTGGATCAGTCTGTTCAATGGAAAGGATTTTACCGGTTGGAAGATCGGTGCGAATGCGGGCTCTTTCACCATCGAGGATGGTGCCATTAAAGTGGCCGGGCCGCGGGCGCACCTGTTCTATGATGGTCCGGTTAAGAACCATATGTTCAAAAATTTCGAGTTTAAGGCACAGGTGAAGACCACTCCCGGTTCGAACTCCGGTATTTTCATCCATACCACTTACCAGGAGGATGGCTGGCCGGCGCAAGGTTACGAAGTGCAGGTCAACCAGTCACATACCGACTACAAACGCACCGGCAGCCTTTACAATGTGATTGACGTGAAGGATACCTACGTGAAAGATAATGAATGGTATACCGAGTACATCAAAGTGGAAGGCAAGCACATTACCATCAAAATCAACGACAAGGTAGTGGTGGACTACGAGGAGACCGGCGTTGACAAACGCGAGGGTGAGATGAAAAATAGATTCCTGAAACAAGGTACATTTGCATTGCAGGCGCACGATCCAAAGAGCGTGGTGTACTACAAAGACATTCAGGTAAGACCATTAACCGAGTAACCGCATTGCTTCCGATGGAAGAAGAAGTTCATTTTGAATCGATATTGGAACGCCTCCCCAAAAAGGGAGGCGAATTTTATATGATGGTACCCGACGAGGTGGCCGCACAGTTCGTCGAAGGGCGCAAGCCAGCGCGTGTGCGGTGCGTGATCAACGGGCAGGTGCATTTCCAATGCGCGATCCGGCCCAAGGGTGGGGGAGGCTTTTACATTAATGTAGCCACGCCACTCCGCCAGCAGGGTAAGTTGATATTGGGTCAAAAATTGCACGCGACTGTCCGCAAGGACGACAGCGAGTACGGCCGCGATATGCCCGAGGAATTGCAGGAATTGCTGGCACAGGATGAAGAAGCAAAGCGGCTGTTTGAAAATGCCAAACCCGTGAACCAACGGGCCATAATCCATTACATTGCCAGCGCCAAATCAACCCAGGTAAGGATCGATCGTTCTATTATGATGACCGACCGCCTTAAAACTGGACGTATTGTGTAAAGAAGTGCCAGGTGTTGTCAGGAGTAGTCAAGTGTTGTCCGGAATTGTCACCGATTATCAGGAGTAATCAAGAGTAGTCAATGAATTATTTTCCTCTCAATACATGACTAGACGTGACAATATTTGACAACACTTGACTACAAATGACAAGACTTGACCAAAAAAAAGTCATTCATCGCGGTTAGCGACGTTCCGGTATTGGCTCGGCGAGATGCCTTCTGATTTACGGAATTGCCGGCCGAAGTAGTTTAAATCCGAGAAGCCGAGCTGGTAGCAGATATCTGAAATGCTGTCTTTGGTATGAGACAAAAGTTGCTTGGCTTTTTTGATCTTTTCCCGCAATATAAAATCCAGAGGACTGATGCTGAACTCGCGTTTGAATGCGCGGTAGAACGACGCGCGACTCATGCAAGCCTTCTCGCTCAGATCTTCCACCTGAATCTTCTCATTGATATTGGCTTTGATATAATTCACGACAAATGCCAACGGGCTGTCTTCGTGCAGATAGGAGGCATCGTCGGTCGCGGCCAGGTGTTGAGTCTGGATAATATGTACAATAAGCTCTTGCAAGGTAAGGTCTGCGAGAATGTCTTTGCCTAACGCGGAGCCGGAGCAGATTTTAATGAGCTTATTGAGCGTCTGCGCGAGTTCGATATTATTCAGGAAATGGTACTGGCTGTGCTGTAACGACCAGAACTGCTGCCGGCCCTCGCGCGGATACATCTCGCTGAGGCGGTCGACGATCTGCTGAATTTTCATCTGGTCGATCGCCAGGGCAATGCACTGGGTAGGGTTGTCGCGCTGAGCTTCGGGGAAATCAATTTTCATCGTCACATTCGCGGGAACCAGCACCGTTTCGCCGGGTAGGTAGTCAAAGCCCGGCTGGTCGAACAAATGCATCACTTTTTTGCCTCGCAGCATGCTTGTTACCACGAAATCAGGGAACGTAAGCGGCACGAGTGCCGATGGCTGCAAAGTTTCGAACAAATTCAGCTCGCAGTTTTCCAGCGTAAATGCCCTGCGGTTCTCCACCAATGTCTTCAGCGATTTCTCCCCCGAAACCGCCACCTGATTCAATCTGAAACCTACCGCCATTGTCCTGTTATTTTAAATCAAAATCCCTTTTCCATACAATCTCAGATAACAGCTGATCATCCCTGGCGATCTGTGGCTATACCTGACCACAAATGACTACACCTGACTAGAAGTGGAATCCTCTCAAAGCGGCTCGCCCTTCCTCCATTGTCCCTTTCCTCCATCCTCCCATTATCTCTTTTAAATATAATTGTTTTTTGAAAAAATGAGATAATTATCCTAACACTTGACACGATCGTACCAATGATTAACGCCTGGCAGGGCTAGGTTTGTATCATCAATCATTTCTAAAAATAACCTTTAATCATGGATACGATCATCGAAAACAAGGCAGTAGAGGGTAAGACGTACAGCAGCGAAAATCTGGCTAAACGGCCTGATTTTAAAGATAAATATGATAACTATATCAACGGCCGGTTTGTAGCGCCGGCCAAAGGCGAGTACTTCGAGAATATTTCCCCCATTGACGGACAGGTTTTCACCAAAGCGGCCCGTTCAACCAAAGAGGACGTTGAGGCAGCACTCGACGCTGCACATGCTGCATTTCCGGCCTGGAGCAAAACTTCGGCCACCAACCGCAGTAACCTGCTGCTGAAAATCGCGCAGGTGATAGAGGACAATCTTGAATACCTGGCCATCGTCGAAACAATCGATAACGGAAAGGCCATCCGCGAAACCCGCGCAGCGGATCTCCCGCTTTGCGTTGACCATTTCCGCTACTTCGCGGGCGTGATCCGCGCAGAGGAAGGTAGCATTTCCGAGCATGACGAAACTACGGTTTGCATTAACCTGCACGAGCCGCTGGGCGTGGTAGCGCAGATTATCCCCTGGAACTTCCCGCTCTTGATGGCAACCTGGAAAATCGCTCCAGCGCTGGCTGCGGGTAACTGCGTGGTGGTGAAGCCTGCCGAGCAGACTCCTACGTCTATTATGATCCTCATGGAGCTGATCGGGGATATCCTGCCTCCGGGCGTGCTCAATATCGTTACCGGCTTCGGTGTAGAGGCCGGTAAACCGCTCGCATCGTCGCCGCGCGTGGCCAAGGTAGCATTTACGGGTGAAACCACTACCGGACGGCTAATTATGCAGTATGCCTCTGACAACCTTGTGCCGGTGACAATGGAACTGGGCGGTAAATCGCCGAATATTTTCTTCCCGTCGGTGATGGATGAGGATGATGCATTCCTGGACAAAGCTATCGAAGGTGCGGTGCTGTTTGCATTGAACCAGGGCGAGGTTTGTACCTGCCCGTCGCGGATGCTGGTGCATGAGAGCATTTACGACAAATTCATCGAAAGGGTTATCCAGCGTACAAAAGCCATTAAAATGGGCCATCCGCTCGATGGTACGACCATGATGGGCGCCCAGGCTTCGAACGATCAGTACGAAAAGATTTTGTCTTATCTGAAAATAGGCAAGGAGGAGGGCGCGGAAGTGCTCACTGGCGGCGATGCGCAGACCTTCGAAAACGGTATTTCGGGCGGCTACTACATTCAGCCTACGATTTTCAAAGGCCATAATAAAATGCGGATTTTTCAGGAGGAGATCTTTGGCCCAGTGGTGTGTGTGACCACTTTCAAAACCACCGAAGAAGCTATCGCCATTGCCAACGACACATTATACGGGTTGGGCGCCGGCGTGTGGACGCGCGACGCGCACGAGCTTTATCAGGTACCACGGGCGATCCTGGCGGGTAGGGTGTGGGTAAACAACTATCACGCCTATCCCGCTCACGCTCCGTTCGGTGGCTACAAAAAGTCGGGTTTTGGACGTGAAAACCACAAAATGATGCTGGGTTACTATCGCCAGACCAAGAACATGCTGATTTCCTACGACAAGAACAAGCTGGGATTTTTCTGAGGATGTGATGACGGAGCGCGTTCTGATTACTCCCGAAGCCGAAAAGGTTGTCGATCAGCTTCGGGAGCTGCATGGAGAGCTGATGTTTCATCAGAGTGGAGGGTGTTGTGATGGCTCACAGCCCATGTGTTTTCCAAAAGGAGAGTTCCGCGTGTCGGAAAGTGACGTATTGTTAGGGGAAATAGCGGGCTGCTCGTTTTTTATGAGCCGCGACCAGTTCGAGTACTGGCAGCATACCCAGCTGATAATCGATGTCGTGCCCGGCCGTGGCGCGAGTTTCTCACTGGAGATACCACTGGGTGTGCGTTTCATCACCCGTTCCAGACTTTATACGCCAGAAGAAGCCAGCAATCTGACAGCAGTCAACGTCTGAAAACTACATCGTTTCAAGGAGTTGTCGTCAAGTGTAGTCAGGTGTGGTCAGGTTTTGTCAAGGATTGTTTTTCCCTCCATGACTATACCTGGCCACACCTGACTATGTCTGATCATACCTGACTACAAATGACAAAACCTGACCACGAATGACCCCATCTGACCCAGCCGTGTAGTGAAACTTTTACACGGTGGTTTGCACCTTTCTTGTCGTTCTAGCACTTATTGGTTATATTTGTTCAAATCGAGCGGTTTGCTGACTGGGAAAATCAA
>DATMSL010000063.1:0-4942 GCA_035565435.1 Dyadobacter sp.
CCGGATCCGCTCAGGAGAGAACTGGAAGCATGTAACCGTTGAAGATTGATCAAAGCACTTATTTGAGTTTTTCAGCGGCGGAAACCGTATAACCGCTGCCGTTCGCCCCTTCTTCAAAGTCCACCGACACGCCGATCACATACATTAGATGGCGCTTGTCTATCAATACCTTTATTCCCTCGATAAGGTATGTCTGGTCATGCTCTGTCGCAGTGTCGAACCCCAGCAAAAAAGACCCGCTGCACGCACCCCCTCTTAATCCTACCCGTAGCCCGTAGGTATCCGGAATTTTATTGGCTTCCAGTGTCGTCCTGATTTCCAGCCTTGCTGCTTCGGTCAATTGAATCGGGTTATCCATTCCTGCTTGTTATTCTTGATTGCGATAAACCAGTTAACGCAATCTGCCGCTGATCCATTCGCGTTTTGAAATAAATATCTGCCAAATGCAGCTAATCCTTTAATTTTGTGCCTCATTTTGGCATAAAATTACAATTTCACACCATGGATTATATCTGGATCTTGACAATTCTGGTACTCGGCGTCATCGTAACATTCGGCATTTATCTCACCATTACGACCGTCGCCAACAAGATATTTGAAAAACAGCGCTGGGATATCCGGAGCAAAAACATCGAAATCACTCTGCCCTTGCGTTTGCAGGCGTACGAACGTATGTGCCTCTTTCTGGAACGTATTACCCCTAATAACCTGTTACTTCGATTGGTGCCATCGGCGATAAGCGCGCTGGAACTGCAACAGATCATTCTGCACGAAATCCGTGAGGAATACAACCACAACGTGGCACAGCAGCTCTATGTGAGTACCCATGCCTGGGAGCAAATCGTGAATGCAATGAACGAAACTGTGGCGATTGTGAATCAGGCTGCGGCAGAAGTCAGCGCCGAAGCCCCGGCAGCTGACCTGGCCAAAAAGGTTTTTTCGCACGTGATCGAGAAAGAAGTCCAGCCCTCGACGCACGCGTTGAAGATTTTGAAGGAGGAGATACGGAACGTTTTTTAGAACGGCGGTCGGCAGTCGGCTGCTCAGTATCCAAAAATTTACATTAACTAACAGTGCTGACGGCTGATTGCCGACAGCCGATTGCCATTAAAAATGCTTTACCCCAATACATTAGAACAAAAACTGGGATTCGATAAGCTGAGGGAACGATTGAAGGAGCTCTGCATCAGCTCTTTGGGTCAGAACTATGTCGAAAAGATCCGGTTTTCTGAAAACTTCGGCATGGTCGAGAAGCTCGTGAGCCAGACCGCCGAAATGCAGCGTATACTCGAACTAGGCGAGAATTTCCCTTCCCAGAATTACATTGACGCGACGCCCTATTTGAAGCGCGCTTCCATTGAAGGAATGCTGCTCACGCAGCCCGAGTTTTCGGACCTGAAAGTGTCACTACTGACGATCCGCCTTTGTCTGCGCTTTTTCGAAAGCCAGGAGGCCGATGCATTCCCTATTTTGGGGGAATATGCCAAAACGATCAAAGTTGAAAAGGCCGTTACCGACGCTATCGACCGCATTATCGATGATCGTGGCCAGATCCGTGATTCCGCCTCGCCGGAATTGTCGCGCATTCGCAAGCGACTGATCTCCGAACAGGCCGGTATCCGTAAAAAGCTCGATACCATTTTGAAATCGGCCAGGAGCAATGGCTGGATCGGTGATGATGTCTCTTTGACCGTCCGTAATGGCCGTATGGTAATTCCCGTGGCTGCCGAGCATAAACGGAAGTTACGCGGGTTTATCCACGACGAGTCAGCGACAGGCCAGACCGTGTTCATCGAACCTACGGACGTTTTTGAGTCCAATAATGAGATCCGGGAACTCGAATATGAAGAGCGTCGGGAGATCAACCGCATTCTGCTCGAACTGACGGCCTATATTCGCCCGTTCGTACCCGATTTACAGAAAGCTTATGGTTTCCTGGGGTTAATGGACTTCCTGCGCGCCAAAGCAAGATTAGCGGGCGAAATGGGGGCAATTAACCCCCCGTTTGAAAACCGCCAGTTTATCGACTGGCGCGAGGCGCGGCACCCGCCGCTGCACTTGTCGTTTCAGAAGCAGGGCAAGAAAGTAATCCCGCTGAACATCGAATTGCAGGAAAAGCAGCGCATCCTGATCGTCTCCGGGCCGAATGCCGGTGGTAAATCCGTGGCATTGAAAACCGTAGGACTCATTCAATATATGTTCCAATGCGGCTTGCTGGTGCCGATGCTCGAAGGTTCCTCGATGGGCTTTTTCCAGAATATCTTTATCGATATCGGCGATGAACAATCATTGGAAAACGACCTGAGTACTTATAGCTCGCATTTAACCAACATGCGCCATTTTCTTTCGATGGCCAACAAAAGGACGCTATTCCTCATCGACGAGTTCGGTACCGGCACCGAGCCCGGCCTTGGAGGCGCTATTGCCGAAGCCATTCTCGAAAACCTGACCAAATCGGGCGCTTTTGGGATGATTAACACGCATTATACCAATTTGAAAGTACTCGCGGATAAAACTGAGGGGCTGGTGAATGGGGCAATGCGCTTCGACGGCGAACATTTGGAACCGCTCTACCAACTGGAAATTGGTCGGCCGGGCAGTTCGTTTGCATTTGAAATCGCTTCCAAAATCGGGTTACCGAAAGCGGTAGTGGCCCGTGCGAAAGAGAAGTTGGGTACGCAGCAGGTGAATTTTGAAAAACTGCTGAAAGAGCTCGATATCGAACGGCGCGTATTTGCGGAGAAAAACATTGAAATAGGCATTAAGGAGCGCAAACTGACGAAGCAAGTCGCCGATTATACCGCATTGAAGGAGAAGCTCGAAAACAATGAGAAGAAGATCGTCAATGAGGCTAAGCAGAAGGCCAAAAACCTGCTTTCGGACGCCAATCAGCTGATTGAAAATACGATTAGGGAAATCAAGGAAAATAAGGCTGAGAAGGAAAAGACCAAAACGGTACGGATTACGCTCGAAAATTTTGGCAAAAACAACCTGAAACTGGCGGAAGTAACCGAAACGCAGCCCGTGGAAGAAGAATACGAACCGGAAGGCGGCGACATTACGCCGGGCAGCTACGTGCGTATCAGCGGGCAGACTGCCATCGGGGAAGTGCTTTCGATCAAAGGCAAGGATGCCGAAATTCGCATTGGCGACCTGAAATCGAATGTGAAGCTGAATCGCCTCGAAAAAGTCTCACGTAAAACCTACCGCGCGGCAACCGGTGAAAAAGGGCTGAAAACGACTTCCAAAGGTGTGGATATGAACGAGCGGATGCTCAATTTCAGTTTCAACCTCGATATGCGCGGCAAACGCGGCGAGGAAGCGCTTGGATTGGTCGATCAGTTTATGGACAATGCCATTATGCTCGGATACGATGAGTTGCGCATTGTACATGGCAAAGGCGACGGCATCTTGCGCACGCTTGTGCGCAACCACCTGCGCGGGTACAAGCAGGTAGCGGGCATGTACGACGAGCACGCAGACCGCGGCGGCGCTGGCGTGACGATCGTGAAGCTCAGATAATGTCTTCTGAAGATACTACTAATGCAAAACGGGCGCCTTATGAGCGCCCGTTTTGCATTGATATATCAGCTAAATCAGTGAACTGCCGCCGAAGAAGTAGCCACTGTTTTACGTCCTTTCATCCAGAAATACAGGATACCGAATGCGACGATCAGCAATGCGGGGAACATCACCATCGTGCTCAGTGTCGCCTGTCCGGCTGCGAGCTCCATTTCGTCGCCAGTAAGACCTGCCGCCAGCTTCTCAGCTTTGGCATCGTCCAGCCATTTACCAATTACCGGCTGCCAGATAGCAGTCGAGAACATTCCGATACCACCGACGATAGACATACCCAATGCACCGCTCAAAGGCACATTCTGAGCCACGAAACCAATCATGGTCGGCCAAAACAACGCTACGCCCATTGCGAAAATCACGGCTGCTGCATAAGCAGCAGGACCCGTAACTGTGCTGAACAGGTAAATACCCGCTGCCGCGAGTATCGAAGACCCCCACAGAATACCGGTTTGGCCAATTGCAGCCACAATCGGGTGTGCGAAGAAGCGTGTGATCGCCATCAAACCTGTCACCAAAGCAAGGATCAGCATCGGGCTTGCACCGCTTTTGCTCATGATCAAGCCTGTCCATTGCTGCGGACCGAACTCGCTGATCGCCGTGAATGCCATGCATACGAAGATGAAGAGGAACAACGGCGTGAACATCGCTTTCACGTTTTCGCCGATTGACGTTACACCGTCCACATGCGGTTTAGGGAATGCTTGTCCCCAGAAAAGGAATGCATAAATGATAGTAGGAATCAGGATCACCCAGATTTGAGCCTGCCAGCCCATGTTGGAGTCGGTCATGAATTTCGAGATCAGGGAACCGACTACGATACCGCCGGGGAACCACATGTGGAAACGGTTAAGCATTTTGCTCATTTGCAGCCCTTCATAAGAATCCGCGATCATAGGATTACAAGCAGCTTCGGTACAGCCGTTACCCACGCCGATCAGGAACGTAGAGATCAGAAGGCCGGTGTAGCCGCCAGAATAAATCGTCATGATAATACCAATCGCGTGACAAACGAACGCAACCTGCATGATCGTTTTTGGACCGATCGTGTGGTAAACGAGCCCTCCGATGATCATCGCGAGCGGGAACCCGAAGAACCACATCGAGTTGATAAAGCCCAGTTGCTCGGCCGTGAGGTTGAACTCGGTGCCCAGCTGGGGCAGAATCCCTGCACGGATACTGAATGAGAATGCAGTGGTTATGAGCGCAAAACAACTTGCATTGAAGAGCCTGCCGCTGTTAACTGATTGGGACATGTGACTAAATGGGTTTGATTATTTGAATTAGATGATTGATTTCGGGATACTATTTTTATTCAAAGATTTCACAAAAAAAACAAACTCCGGGGAATTCTACTGCATTTCGC
>DATMSL010000064.1:0-2076 GCA_035565435.1 Dyadobacter sp.
CTCACGCGCGAGGACGTAGCCTGGGCACATGAGCATAACATCCGCGTGGTAGCGGCGATCAACAAATACCATTACCGCAAATCGGCGGATATGATGGCCGATGCAAAAAAGGATTGCGAGCGTATGCTTGCCTTTGGCGTGACCGAATTTCAGATCGATTCGGAGTTCCGGCAATTCCTGCTGAAATAATTTTCCAAAAAAATGATAAACCGTTTTAGGGATTGACGGAAGTTGTTTGACTATACATACAGATCCGAGTAAAGGAGCACCCTGATGACTAAAATTCTAACCGACGAACAGCTGGTAACGCAGCTCCGCGAAGGCAACAAGCGTGCTTTCGAGGAGATCTACGACCGTTACTGGTACAAACTGTTCTGCATTTCTTATCATCAGGTAGGATCGCGGGAGGAGTCGGAGGAATTGGTGCACGATATATTCGAAAGCCTGTGGAACAAGCGGTCGGATACCGAAATCCGGAACCTGGCAACGTACCTGGTGATAGCAATGAAATACCGGGTCACGAATTTTATCAAGTCACAGATTACCTGGCGGCGGTATCAGGAATACCTGATTTTGAACAAAATCCAGGAGACCTATTCGACAGACGAGATCGTGCAGTTCTCGGATCTTTCACGCGCCGTGGACGAGGTGATGCGCAAGCTTCCCGAGAAGACGAGCAGGGTGTTCCAGTTGAGCCGGTTTGAAAACCGCCCGGTGAAAGACATTGCCGAGGAACTGCATATCTCTGAAAAAGCCGTGGAGTACCATATTACCAAATCATTGAAAGCATTGAGAGAAAATCTCTGGATGTATTATTCCAGCAACTAAAACCTATACACGCCTCCGCAAATGACACCTGATAACTACGAGAAACTGATTGAGAAATATATAGCCGGGGAAACCACGGCGGAAGAGGATTTGCGGGTGGAGCAATACCTGCAGGAGAATCCTGTGGACGACTCCGAGGTGCTGCTGTCTGAAAAAGACGAGATTGGCCAGCGTATCCGGCAGAAACTTCTGGGCAATACGACGAGAAAGCCCGTGAAAATAGGCTGGTGGGCGGCCGCTGCCGCGTCGGTGGCGTTACTGGCAGGGGTGTTCTGGTATAATGCGCCCAGGCGGTCCGCCTATTTCCCCGCATTAAGCTCGATCTGGACCTGGAACGATGATAGTGAAGGTTTTGCGGTAAGCAATACCTCGCACAAGCCCCAGCGGCTTACTTTGGAGGATGGAAGCGTGGTAATCCTGCAACCCAACAGCCGGATCAGCTACCCCGAGCATTTCGGAGAACGGAAAAGAACAGTTTACCTGCACGGTGAGGCCTTTTTTCAAGTAAAAAGAGATGTAACCAAGCCGTTTATCGTTTCGACGGAAAATCTGGCTACACAGGTTTTGGGGACGAGTTTCAATGTGAAGTCTTACGATGGAGCCGGCTCGATCGAGGTGCAGGTGGCCACCGGACGTGTTTCCGTTTATGAAAATTCCGGCAGCAAGATGGCCAGCAAAAACGGCTTCATACTGACGCCGAACCAGAAGGTGGTATTCGATAAGGAATCGCGGAAGATGGAACTGGGCATTGTGAAGAACCCGGTGGCCGTCAAACCGTCCGAGACGGGCACGCGGTTTGAGTTTGCCGAAATACCTGCAACGGAGGTGTTGGCATTGCTGGAAAAGACCTACGGAATTGATATTGTCGTCGAGGGCGACGTCCTGCGGAATTGCCTTTTCACGGGTGACCTTAACGAACTGCCGATGTTTGATCAGCTTGACCTGATCTGTAAGGCCGTGAATGCAGAATATGAGCGCCGCGGTGCTTCGCTGTTTATTTCGGGCGAAGGGTGCGGCAACTAAGGATTGAAAGAAAAGTAAGTTTTATAAAATGCCGGCCATGCGCTAACATGTCCGGCCGTTTTGAATACCCTTCCTGGCAGAAGGATACTGTTTGTTTTTGAGTTGTTCAATTCACAAAAACCTTTAAAATTATGCATAAAAAAATACCCTACAAAAGGGTTGTTTACAAAGTCATGAGCGCTACCGCTAAACAACTTTTGCTTGCTTTGATATGCTGCAGATCGG
>DATMSL010000065.1:0-1724 GCA_035565435.1 Dyadobacter sp.
GTTATCCGTTATATTACTTTCGGCGGGCCTCAAAGCCTTTGCACAGGACAGAAACATTACTTTTTATGTAGGTACGCAAGATAAGGGAGCGAATTCTTCGATCACCCGCTGCGAGCTGAACCTTGCCTCGGGCCAGATTACGCTCATCGATACCATCAACAAGTCTGTTGCGCCGGGTTATGTAGCCATTTCACCCAACAAGCGGAACCTTTACGCGATCGGGTCGGACAACAAGGTTTCCGCCTATGCCATCGAGCCCGACCGCAAGTTAACTTTTCTGAATAGTCAGCCCTCGGAAGGAATGGGACCATGCCACGTGTCGGTGCATCTGGCAGGCAAAATGGCTTTTGTTTCCAACTATGGCGGCGGGAGTTTTTCGGCTTACAACCTTGGTGACGATGGGAAACTGAGTGCGCCCGTTTATAAAGAACAATATACCGGCACAGGCCCGAACGCCAAACGCCAGGAAAAGGCGCACGCGCATTTCGCTACGGCTAGTCCGGACGGTAAATATGTATATGTGACCGATTTGGGAAGCGATAAAGTGATGAATTACAGCGTCGATGCCGATGCCGGAAAGCTTACGCCTAATGCGGCACAGCCGTTTTTCTCAGGGAAACCGGGTGCCGGGCCGCGCCATTTGGCCATTCATCCTTCGGGCAAGCGATTGTTTCTGCTCAACGAACTCGATGCTACCGTAACGGCCTGCTCGATCGATAAAAAAGGGGTGATTAAGGCTATCAAAACTTATCCTACTATCCCCGCGGATTATTCGGGTCCTGCGAATACGAGCGCTGCCGTGCATTTGCACCCGAACGGGAAGTTTGTTTATGTTTCCAACCGCGGTCATAATTCGATCACTGCATTCAAAATACTCGGCAATGGCGAGCTGGAGATGGTGGACCAGCAAACGAAATCCATCGCTACGCCGCGCGATTTCAATATAGACCCGACAGGTAAATACCTGATCGTGGCCAATCAGGGATCGGACAACCTGGTGGTGTATGATGTAGATGCGGCAACGGGCAAATTCACGTTCAAGCACGAAAGCATTGCCGTGAAGTTGCCCATTTGCGTAGCATTCCTCTAAGTGACTTTAAAATCGGAGTTTAACGAAATGGTCAGAGTTTTCTGGCCATTTTGTTTTGGTAGTAATTCAAAAAATCTTCCAGCTGCTCGACAGGCATTTTGCGGGCGATGATCTTTTTGTTTTTATCCAGAACATAGATCGTCGGCGTTGTTACCACATCGAATTTCCGGTTAAAGTCGATCTGATTCAAGGCATCGTAGCCGTTGATCAGCTCTTCCAGGTGATAGGTTTTTACGAAGGACTTCCATTCCTCGATATTATGTTCGGTCGAAATGGTCATGACCTTGATACCATTGGCCTTGTTTTTGTCATAGAACGCTTTCAGCACGGGAGAAGCTTCCTTGCAGTGCCCGCACGTAGGGGCGAAGAAGAACAGCACAGTATAATTGGCATCAATGGTCTGGACACTTACTTTTTTGCCGGCAGGGTCGGTCAGCGTCAGGGCTGGGAAAGTTTTGTTTACCAATAAGTCCTTCATCGTTGCGACTTTTTCGGCAATGCGTTTTTTTACATCGTCGCTAACGCCCATTTCGCCGGAGAGGTAGTATTTATTGGCCATATACACCCAAACTGCCTCCGTGCCGACGGTTTTGGGGTTTTCGTACTGATTGGTAATGTAATATACCGTCCAGGC
>DATMSL010000066.1:0-5939 GCA_035565435.1 Dyadobacter sp.
ATGAATTTTGAATTTTGAATGATTGAATGAGTGAATGAATTTTGAATGATTGAATGATTGAATGAGTGAATGGATTTTAATGATTGGATAAATGGAATTGATTGGGGATATTTTAAGTAAACATGTGATCTAATTGACTCAGTTACCCCGTTGAAGCATTCAGTCATTCAATCATTCAGTCATTCACACATTCACTCATTAAATTTCAACGTGCCGGTTCGTGCATCTGGGCGTTGACCAGTTCCTGCAACTTCCTGGCATTATCCAGGGCGTATCCGCCGACGTCGTTGTTGAAAAATGCCCATACCTGGTGCCCGTCGTCGGTCCAGGCGGTGAACTTTTCGGCGTAAGTGTCGAGTACGTCGTCGGAATACGACGAGCTGTACAGTGACGACGGGCCGTGGAAACGCAGGTAGATATCTTTGGCTGTAATTTCCTCGTGATAGGGGAAACGGTCGGCTTGCGAAAAAACGAGCGTAATGCGATGCTTTTTCATCAAACGAATGCTTTCCTCCGAAAACCAGGACGCGTGCCGTACTTCCAGCGCGAAGCGGAAATCTCTGTATGGGTCGGTCTCTTCATAAAATGCTCCCGCTATATCGGCGTGATACCTGGAATTGGCCGGCAACTGAATGAGTACAGGGCCAAGGTGCTTTTTAAATGGACCGAAAACGTTGAAAAAGCGCTCCAATGGCTCCCTCGAATCGTGGAGTTTCTTCAAATGGCTCAGGTACCGGCTCATTTTGGGACAAAAGCGGAAATTCTCCGGCACTGTATCGACCCATTTCGCCACGATCTCTTTGGTCGGCATTTTATAAAAGCTGTTGTTGATCTCCGAAACGGGGAAATGCCTCGCATAAAACGTCAGGTAGTCAGCAGGCTTTACAGTTTCGGGGTAGAAAATGCCTTTCCAATGTTTGTAGCTCCAACCTGAGGTACCGATGTGTATCTTTCGCTCCACTTTCATTATCAGTTCGTTGTGGAGCCATTGAAAGCAATAATCGTACCGAAGGATAATCGGCACTTCCCTGACGATAGTGACTGACGCCCTGGTGTAAATCGTAAAAACGCTGCTTTAATGCCGATTTATTTCGAAATTGGCTGCATTGATCACAACCATTGGTTCTATTATGAAGGATATCGGCGTAAAGGATTTGCAGGCCATCGAGGTTTTTCGCGAAGTACCGGAAGACCAGCTGCAATGGATGATAGATCGTAGCCAGCATTATGAATTGCAGGAGGGCGATATGATGATCAGGCCTGGGGAACCGCTGGTGGGCACGCATATCATTTTTTCGGGCCGGATCGAGCTGTACCGGCTTCAAAACAATACCAAACAAATTATCGCTGAACTCTTGCCGGGTACCGTCACGGGCGCTCTACCGTTTTCGCGGGGGAAAATAGCCATTGCTTACGGGGTGTGCCTCGAAACAGCCCAACTGATGACATTTCCGAAAGAGTTATTGCGGGAACTCGTGACCTCGCATTACGAACTCACGCAGGCGCTGGTGATCGTGATGACCTCGCGCGTACGGGAATTCACCGAACTCGAACAGCAGAATGAGAAGATGATGGCGCTCGGCAAGCTTTCGGCAGGACTGGCGCATGAACTGAACAACCCCGCTGCGGCGATCGTGCGGAGTTCCGCGTCGTTGAAGGAGCATTTGCTGATGCAGCCCGATTCGTTCAAATCGCTGCTTTCGATCCATTTGTCGCATGAGGAAATCGACCTTTTGAATAGTAAAATGGTGAGCTTGCTCAACAATACCAATCGGCCGGTATTGTCGATGATGAAGCGCTCGGAGAAGGAGGACGAAATCCTCGACTGGCTGGATCTGAACAATATCGATGGCTGCGAGGATATTGCGGATAACCTTGTCGAGTTCGGGGTAGGGGAAGCGGATCTGGAGGTGCTGAAAAGCAAAATCAACCACGACGATCTGTCGCCGGTGCTGACTTGGATCAACAACAGTCTGACCACCGAGCGGATGGTCGCAGACATTCAGGAGGCATCCAAACGCATTGCCGAGCTGGTTGGCTCGGTGAAAACCTTCACGCATATGGATCGCGGGGGAGAGCGCGAGTATGTGGATATTCACGTAGGCATCCGCAACACGCTCATTATGCTGAATTACAAGTTGAAAAAGGGCAATATCAAGGTGACGGAGGATTTTGACCTGACCTTGCCGCCTGTAAAGGCGATGGTAGGCGAGCTGAACCAGGTTTGGACGAACCTGATCGACAATGCGATCGACGCACTTGAAAACCAGCCGGAAGCGGAACTGACGCTCATTACCCGGCGCGACAAGGAATTTGTGAAGGTGACTGTGTGCGACAATGGCCCGGGCGTTCCGGCCGAGATACGTTCGAAGATCTTCGATCCGTTTTTTACGACCAAGTCGGTGGGGAAAGGTACTGGATTGGGGCTCGATGTCGTGAACCGGATCGTGCGCCAGCACCGGGGTACCGTGACGCTGCATTCGCAAACCGGCCGTACCGAGTTTGTGGTATGTTTCCCGTTTAATGGATAATTTTAATTCTCAACTCATATTTAAAAAAGGCTCCCATGGCTTTGCCTATTATATTTTCGATTGACGACGATCCGCAGGTGCTCCGGGCGATCAGTCGCGACCTGAAATCTCATTACCGCGAAAAATACCGGATATTGAGTACTACTTCCGTGGCCGAGGCAATGGAAAGCCTGCTCGAATTGCAGAACCGCGGCGACGAGGTGGCGATGTTCATCTCCGATCAGCGGATGCCTGAAATGCAGGGCGTGGATTTCCTTCAAAAGGCGATGAAAATGTTCCCCTTCGCCAAAAGGGTACTGCTCACGGCCTATTCCGATACCGAGGCGGCCATCAAGGCGATCAACGATGTCCAGCTCGATTATTACCTGATGAAACCCTGGGACCCGCCGGAAGAAAAACTCTACCCGGCGATCGACGAACTGCTCCGCGACTGGCAGGGCAACTACCGCCCCGATTTCAAGGGTATTAAAGTGATAGGTTATCAATTCTCGCCCAAAGCGCATGAAATCAAGGACTTCCTGGCGGGTAATCTGGTGCCATACCTGTGGTTGGACGCGGAATCGAACGAAACCGGTCGGCAAATCTCGGAGAGCAATAACCTATGCCCGGTCGATTTTCCGGTGGTGATTTTTGAAGATGGTTCTTTGCTGAAAACGCCGTCGCTGATCGACATTGCCGAGCGTATTGGCCTGAATCCCAAAACGAAACAGCAGATTTACGATGTGGTGATTATCGGTGCAGGCCCGGCAGGGCTGGCAGCGTCGGTGTATGGTGCTTCGGAGGGGCTAAGTACTTTATTGATCGAGCGGAAAGCGCCTGGCGGACAGGCCGGTACGAGTTCCCGGATCGAGAATTACCTCGGCTTCCCGACCGGTTTGAGCGGTGCCGAACTGACACGCCGCGCGATTACGCAAGCGACGCGCTTCGGGACCGAGTTTCTTTCGCCGCAGTTTGTGAAAGAGATTAAGTTGAAGGATAAATATAAAACCGTAGTGCTCGGCGACGGCAGTGAGGTGAATGCGAAGGCGGTAGTGATCACGACGGGCGTCGACTACCGCAAGCTGGATACCAGCGGTGTGGAGGATTTTACGGGAAAAGGCATTTACTACGGGGCGGCGAGTACAGAGGCGAGCTCATGCGGAAACAAGGATGTGTATGTGCTGGGCGGTGGTAATTCGGCCGGGCAGGCGGCCATGTATTTGTCGAAATTCGCGCGCAATGTGTATATTCTGATTAGAAAAAATGACCTGACCTCCTCTATGTCGTCGTACCTGATCGACCAGATCGCCGGCACGGAGAATATCAGCGTGATGGGCTGCACGGAAATCGTCGAAGCCCAGGGGGACGGCCACCTTGAAAGCCTGAAACTCGTGGATTTGAATACCAGCGAGGAGCGTACCGTTCCCGCCGACGCCCTGTTCATTTTCATCGGTGCGAAGCCCTATACCGAATGGGTAGGCCTCGAAATTATCAAAAACAAGAAGGGTTTTATCGAAACAGGCCGGGAAATGAAGAATTACGAGAATTTCAAGGAAATCTGGAAAGCCGAGCGCGATCCTTATTTGCTTGAAACGAGCTCACCGGGCATCTTCGCTGCGGGCGATGTCCGTGCGGGCGCGATGAACCGCGTGACGTCGGCGGTAGGCGAGGGGTCGATGTCCATCAGTTTTGTTCACCAATATCTAAGCGAAGTATAATGGAACAGGTTTGTAAGCATATAGAAGATATTCAGGAGGTTAAGGTCGCCGACGAGCTGGTGTGCGAGGAATGCAAGAAGGTCGACGGCTGGTGGGTGCATTTGCGCACCTGTCAGACCTGCGGCGCCACCCTATGCTGCGACAGCTCGCCCTCCAAGCACATGACCCAGCATTTCCACCGCACCGGGCATCCCGTAGCCTCCTCTGCCGAGCCGGGGGAGAAGTGGCTCTGGTGCTATAAGGACGAGGCGTTTGTGGAGTATGAGTGAATTTTGAATGAGTGAATGAGTGAATGAGTGAATGATTGAATGAGCGAATGTGTGAATGTGGTCAGGTATAGTCAAGTTTTGTCAGGTATTGTTCTCTCTAAATTCACCTCAATTCATGACCACCCTTTACCCAATGACTATTTTATTTATTCATTCAGTCATTCAGTCATTCAGTCATTCAATCATTCAATCATTCAATCATTCAAAATTGAATTTCGTAACTTTGTACTATGACGAAATCCGCCACGATCGAACAGTTTTATCGGGATACCTCCATGCTGATACCCGCGCAGGTTCAGAAGGAGGTAGGACATTTCAATATTTTCAGGACGGATGAGCTGTACCGGGTGGCGGCGAAGAACCGGGTAATGCCCTATAACCGCCGGGCCTATTATAAAATCAGCTTGATTATCGGGCATAACAGAGCGGAGTATGCCGATAAAGTGATTGATATCGAGCATAATGCGCTGCTTTTTGCGACGCCGCTTATTCCTTACAACTATGTGCCGCAGGATGAGAATCAATCGGGCTTCTTCTGCATTTTCTCAGAGGATTTCCTCACGCAAGACAACAGCGGCGTGCGCCTGCGCGAGCTTCCGGTTTTTAAACCAGGCGGGAATCCGATCTTCTTCCTCAACGACGAGCAGATCGAGGATATTAAATATATTTTCAGGAAGATGTTCCGGGAAATCGAGTCGGATTATGCCTACAAGTATGATTTGCTGCGCAATTATGTGATTGAGCTCATTCATTTCGGGCAGAAGTTGCAGCCTGCTACCGCTCTTTTTACCGAAACCAATGCCTACAAACGTGTATCCTCGCTCTTCATCGAGTTGCTCGAACGCCAGTTTCCGGTGGAGCCGCCGCATCAGAAACTGAGCTTGCGCTCGGCCAAGGATTATGCCGACCAGCTTTCGATCCATGTCAATTACCTCAATAAGGTTTTGAAGGAAATTACCGGCAAAACCACTACCGAGCTCATCACGGAGCGTATTATCAAAGAATCCAAGGTCCTTTTGAAGCACACCGACTGGAATGTGTCGGAGATCGCATACAGCCTGGGTTTTGAGGAAGCTTCCCATTTTAACAACCTTTTCAAGAAACACACCGCACTCAGTCCGCGTGCATTCAGGGCCTAGATTTGAATTTTGTAAGTTTTGATTTGAAAGCCGCAAATCCGGCAGGATAGCACCGGGTACCTTTGTTCCATCAATTTTAAACAACAGAAAATGATGGAATCAGCAAGTAAAATAGCATTGGTAACCGGCGGCAGCCGCGGTTTGGGGAAAAATATGGCGCTGCGTCTCGCAGAGAAAGGGAATGATGTGATCGTCGTTTACCGCAGCAAAGCGCAGGAGGCAGCTGAGGTAGTAGCAGCCATTGAGGACTTGGGACAGAAAGCGGCGGCCATTCAGCTCGATACCGCGGATGTTAAGTCCTTT
>DATMSL010000067.1:0-1536 GCA_035565435.1 Dyadobacter sp.
ATTTGCCCTTCGACTGCGCTCAGGGTGACAGCTTAATCATATTTAATACATTCTCTTTTTGCTTATATCTCTTCCTATTTTACTTCGGCGCGGTAATACATTGTCGACGTATTCTCAGGCCTTAGAATCGTTTTCGCTGCATTGTTAATATCATCGGGAGTGAGCGCTCTGATGATGTCGGCATCGGCATTGGCCCAATCCACATTGCCCGCGTTGGCGGCAAATGCGAGGTTCATAGCGCGGTTGAGCAGCTCCACTTCCGAGAACGCGAGAGATGCCTCCGATTGGTTCTTTACCTTGGTTACTTCTTCTTCCGAAGCACCGTTTTCAACGATTTCCTGCAAAATTTCAGTCACCGCAGCGTCTGCTTCTTCCAATGTAACACCGGGATTCAGATTGCCTTTAACCATCAGCAGTCCTGGATCCAGCGAGGAGATAATGCTGCCGCTCACACTGTTGAACAGCGCGCGTTCTTTCAGTAATTTCTGATACAGGCGTGAAGACTTTCCTCTTCCCAAAACGTCACTAAGCAAATCGCCCGCGTAAAAATCATCATCATATCGTCCGGGCATGTGGAAAACCTTGATCAGCGAATTAAGCGGCACATTGGCGGACGTTTCAAGGAAGCGGGCTTCGGTTTGCACCGGTTCCGCAGGCAGGTTGCGGACGTAAGCGGGGCCAGCCGGAATCCCTCCAAACCATTTTTCGGCTAATCCCTGCACTTTTTCGAACGATACGGCACCTGCAACTACCATTACCGCATTGTTGGGGCGGTAGAAACGGAAGAAAAAATCCTGCACATCGTCCATGGTAGCGCGCTCGATGTGGCCGATGTCCTTCCCGATCGTAGCCCAGCGATAGGGGTGCGTTTTATAGGCTAATGGCCGTAATTTCAACCACATATCACCATAAGGCTGATTGAGATACCGCTGTTTGAATTCCTCGATTACGACCTTGCGCTGCACTTCGAGCACATTTGGGTCAAAAGAAAGGCTCAGCATGCGGTCCGATTCGAGCCAGAATGCCGTTTCTACATTATCTGCCGGCAATGTGATGTAGTAGTTGGTAATATCCGGGGAAGTAAATGCGTTATTTTCGCCCCCTACGTTCTGAACAGGGGTGTCGTAACTGGGAATGTTTTTGGAGCCGCCGAACATCAAATGCTCAAACAAATGGGCAAAACCGGTGCGTTCTTCGTCTTCATCCCGCGAGCCCACATTATACAGGATATTTACCGCAGCCATGGGTGTTGAAAAGTCTTCGTGGACAAATACCCGAAGGCCGTTACCCAAAGTAAACTGCTTGTAGCGAATCATATTTTATCAAAAAGGAAGTTGAATAGAGAGAATATACCCAAAATAAAACCGGGGGCCGAAACCCGCGCATTCGATTATGGGTTATAAACAAAGCTACTGTTCAGCTGGGATACCACCAAACCAATTTGAGTTGAAAGCCATGCAAATTACACTTCGTTCCCTATGCCTGGGGATTTTACTTGCCCTTTGTTCTATCCAGGCCAATGCCCAATTGCTGAAT
>DATMSL010000068.1:0-1856 GCA_035565435.1 Dyadobacter sp.
AGTTTCTGCAACGCGCCAGCGCCGCTACCATGGCCGCTCTGGCGGCAGGAGCCCCCATATCAAACCTGCTAACCTCATGCCGGGGCAAGGCAGGTGCCAATTCTTCGGCGGACACAGTGATACTTTTATGGATGGCCGGCGGCATGGCACACACCGAAACTTTCGATCCTAAGGCTTACACGCCGTTCGAAAAAGACATGGAGGGCAACCGCGTTTTGAGCACATTCAAGTCGTTCCCGACGAAGCTCGACGGCATCCATTTCTCGGACGGCTTGCAGTCGATAGGACAGGTGATGGACAAAGGAACGCTCATACGCTCGTATGTTGCAGCCGACATGGGACACATCCTGCATTCGCGCCACCAATACCATTGGCACACCTGCTACGAGCCACCACAAACCGTGGCGGCGCCACACATCGGTTCCTGGATCGCCAAGGAACTCGGCCCCAAAAATCCGGTGATCCCGGCATTCATTGACATTGGTCAGCGGTTCACGGTAGGAGAGGCCGAAGAGCTGAAGGCATTTCACACGGCCGGTTTCCTGGGCAATGAGTTCGGGCCATTCTTCATTCCCGACCCAAGCCAGGGCCTCGAAAGCGTACGTCCGCCCGTGGGTATGGACGCGAAACGATTTGAACGCCGGAACCAGTTGTACAACGAACTGATCAATAACAGTCCGGTGGGAGAGTTCGGCAGCGACTACCAGCGCGAGTCGTTGAAACGCTCGATGGAACAGGCTTATGCTTTGCTCAACTCGCCGGAATCGAAAGCGTTCGATTTGAGCACCGAGCCTAAAAAGAGCTACGACATTTATAACACCGGCCGGTTCGGGCTCGGTTGCCTGCTTGCCCGTCGGCTCACGGAACAGGGCGCGCGCTTCATCAGCGTCACCACCGAGTACGAGCCCTTCAAAGGTTGGGACACGCATGAGAACGGGCACACACGCTTGCAGGAAATGAAGAAACAAATCGATGGTCCGGTTGCCCAGCTCATCAGAGACCTCGATGAAAAAGGCCTCCTCGACCGCACGATGGTCGTGCTCGCGAGCGAATTCAGCCGTGATATGATGGTGGAAGGCCGCCCGGATGCCAAAGTAAAAGAGCAGGTGGCCCAGCCCGACATTCTTTCGGATCTTAAATTCTACGGCATGCACCGCCATTTCACCGACGGCTGCTCGATGCTGATGTTTGGCGGCGGCATTAAAAAGGGCTTTGTCTACGGCAAAACCGCCGATGAACGTCCTTGCAAAACCATTGAAAACCCCGTTAAGATCGATGGCATCCACCAGACGATCTATCATGCATTGGGCATTCCGCCGGATACCCAATACGAAATCGAGAAGCGGCCTTTCTATACAACTCCCGACGGCAAGGGCCTTGCGGTGAAAGAGCTGCTCGTATAAATTTCTTCCCTGAGTCTGCCGGAGGGTGCTGATAACCAGTTCTTCGGCAGACCTTTTCCTTACTACCTCACCTGTCTCGTCTCTTATATTACGAACCATCGCCTAGCTGTGGATGGATGATATCTTCATGCCAGATATAAGATATATCCAAAAAACTCATGTTAATTAAATATTAATCAAAACCAGACAGAGCAGGACAGTCAGTTCTTCCAATCATTCTACTATTGCATAAATGTTACTTTAAGCATGAACAATTGTCTTTTATGCGTCAGAAAGACATTTATTTCTTAGAGTATTCCAAAATCTTCATCAACGCTAAATCTACCAGCTTTTAGGCCTGCTAACATGCCGGGAAGCTATCCGTTTCGTGACCTGACGACACCGTATTTTTTACATATCTAAACGCTGCTTTTCCCCAATCCCGACAATTATTCACTTAAACCGATGACTATG
>DATMSL010000069.1:0-8725 GCA_035565435.1 Dyadobacter sp.
CCTTTTTCCAGGATTTCGCGAAAGCCCCATTTGGTAAATATCCGCTCGCCCGTCGCGATAGGAATATGCGTGCCCCGGGCAATATCCACCAGCGTGTCGATATTCTGTGCCTGGCAGGGTTCTTCCACGAAAAACGGCTGATATTGCTCCAATTCCTTAATCAGTACCTTCGAAGTCTGCTGCGGTACGGCACCATGAAAGTCGATGGCGATATCCATTTCCGGGCCGCCGGCTTCACGGAGAGAGGCGAAATTGTCGGAGGCATATTTGATGAATGCGGGATTCTCGACAATGTTGGCCGGGTTCTTCTTCGCAACCCCTGTTTTGATGATCGTATAGCCTTCGGCTTTGCGCTTCTTCATATCCTCCGCATTGGAGGCGCGCCCATATATACGCACGCGGTCACGGGTGGGCCCGCCCAGGAGCTCATGCACGGGCACGCCCAGGAGCTTGCCTTTAATGTCCCACAGCGCCTGGTCGATGCCGCTCAATGCACTCGTGAGCAGCGGCCCGCCGCGGTAGAATGCATGGCGGTAGATGGCCTGCCAGTGGTGTACCACGGCACGCGGGTCCTTGCCGACGAGGTACGGTTCTACTTCCTTGATCGCGGTCTGGATGGTCAATGCACGGCCTTCGAGCAGCGGCTCGCCGAGGCCCACAATGCCCGCGTCGGTGTGAATTTTGAGAAAAATCCAGCGCGGTTTCACCAAAAACGTTTCCAGCTTGGTAATCTTGACCTTTCCATAGGCCTGAAAAGGGCCCGGATTGGCTGCATAAGAAGTTTTAGGCAGCAGCATCGTGCCCGTCGCGGCAACGCCCAGCACCGATTGAAGGGCCGCGCGGCGGGATAAAGTGGTTGATTTCGGGTTGGATTTCATAGAATTACCAGTTATGGATAGAGCCGTCCGGACTTTTCAGGATCGGGTGCGGGAATTTGGTTTTCTCTTTGACCTCCATGATGAAAGTCGCCTTTTTAGGATCAAATTTCACCCCCAATCCGGGTGCGTCGTTGAGATACAGCTTACCGTTTTTGAAATTGATAAAATCCTCATTGAAATAGGGCGGCCGCTCCGGTTCGCCTCCGCCTAACTCCATCAGCGCCCGCGCCGGGCTGCTCGATCCGAGCACATGTACCAGCGTAGCCGTCGCCAGCGGACCCGTGAAATGCGGTATCATGCCCACATAATGCGTTTCGCACATCGAAGCAAGTTTCTTGAACTCGCTGATACCACCGGTGTTCGGCAATGTAAACCGGGTGTAATCGATCCAGCGATTTTCGATGAACTCGTTGCAATCCCAGCGATCGCCGAACTGCTCGCCCACAGCAATGGGTACCTTGGTCATTGAGCGCACGGTTTTGTACACCGAGGGGTTCTCCGAACGGATAATGTCCTCCACGAAATACGGTTCAAGCGATTCAAGCGCAGTGCAGATCTTCAAGCCGTCGGTCATATCGAAGCGGGTATGCAGGTCGATGGCCCATTTGCCTCCGCCGCCCACGGCTTCGTCGATCCTTTTGCAGAAATCGATCGTCTTTTTCACATTTTCATAAAAATCGAAAGGCTGGTCACCATTACCGCCCGTCGGGCCGATGCGATAAGCCCGCAAACCTGCCTCGATACAGTCCCTGGCCCTTTCTTCTTCTGTTTTGGCCTTTGACGCTCGGAAACCGGTGGCATAGCACTCCACATAATCGCGTGTGGCGCCGCCCAGGAGCTCATACACCGGCACGTTCAGCGCCTTACCCTTAATATCCCAGAGGGCCATTTCCAATGCGCCCAATGCGTGCAGCTTCTCGCGTCCCGGCGGATAGAACATCCCCCGGTACACGTTCTGCCATATATGCTCGATTCGGAACGGATCCTCTCCAATCATCATCTGGGCGCATTGTTCAATCATATCCTTCGAGCCGCCCTCGCCAATGCCGATAATGCCGCCGTCGGTTTCGATCTCAACAATACCCCGGGCCTGGTTGAAAAGCGGTTTGTTGTATCCCGGCGCGGCGTAGTAGCGGATCTTGGTAATTTTCATTTTGGATGCCGCTTCGGCCTCTATCAGCGGAAAGCCGGTAGCGACGGCCGCCGTGCCGAGGAAGGCTGTTTTTATGAAATTTCGTCTTCTCATTAGTGTTTCGATTGGTCAGATATTGTCAGATGTAGTCAAGTGTGGTCAGGAAAAAGTCAGGTATTGTCATTTGTGGTCAGGGGTTGTCATGAATTGTCAGGAGTTGTCATTTATTGTCATGAATTGTATGTTGATTGAACTCGTTGTTTTCATGTTTTTCTATTCCACTGCAATAAACCGGGGCTTCGCCGGAGCCGCTACCGCGCCGGATTATGGGTTATCATATTGCCCCTGAGGGGCTTCCTGTTTATAGCAAATCAAGCAAGGCCCATATCTCCCCGACTCCGGAGGAGTCTCCTGCGCTCACCCTCTAACATCCCGTCAAGTCACAGATTTTCGGCCTCTCTCTTCAAGCCCAAAAAGCCCCAACTACCTCCCACACATTACTGCCACCCATGACCACTCTTGACCATACCTGACCATACCTGACCAAACATGACCAAACATGACTACACCTGACAACGCCCGGGCCACCCTACCCACCAACCGCCGCCGGTTTAGCCTTCGACGACTCTCGGGCAATCAGTTTTGCTTCCATCAATATCTGCTTCATACCCTCGTCCGGATTTTTCAGTTTCATCAATAAATACTCCACGGCCGTTTTGCCGAGCAGTTCCAAAGGCTGCTGCACGTAGGTAATCGGGCAATAGTACAGATCGAAAACCTCTGCCTGTCCAAAGCTGACGATCGCCAGGTCGGATGGCACTTTGAGGCGCAATTCATTGATGTATTTCAATGCATTGATAGCCAAACCATAAGTCGCAAAAATCATCGCATCCACACGATGCCCGGAGGCCAGGATTTCGTCGATGGCCGTCCGTACTCCGCTGTCCATGGTTTCAAAATGCACCTCTTTTAGCCAGGAGTCGTGAAATTCGATGTGGTTATCGCGCAACGCATGCTTGTAGCCGCGGACACGCTCCTCCATGTGGTACATATTCGATTTGTAGGCCATGATGCCGATCTTCGAATAGCCGCTTTTGATAAGGTGAACACCGGCGTCGTAGGAGGCCTTGTAGTTATTGGTCGCCACGAAATCGGTCTGTATTTCAGGAAAATGGCGGTCGAGCAATACAAACGGAATATTCCGCTCTTTAAGATAATGCACCTGACTTTCGGAGCCTTCGCACGACACGATGATGAAGCCATCGACCTGCCGGTTGATCAGCACATTGAGCAAATCCCACGATTTCTCGGCGTGCTCGTCGCAGCTGCCGATGATCACCGTGTAGCCATTCTTTTTGGCCTCGTCCTCTACCACACGCGCGATGTTGGCAAAAAACGGGTTCGAAATATCGGCGATAATGAGCCCTATCGTGTGCGTTTTGCCACTTCTTAGGCTTTTGGCCAGATGATTGGGCTGATAGTTCAATTCCTTGGCTATCAACCTGATTTTCTGCGCAATCGCCTCTCCTACCCGGGTTTCTTTCTCCTTACCATTGAGGACGTACGAAACCAGGGCCGTGGAGACGCCCGCTTGCTGTGCAATATCTTTGAGCGATGCTTTTTTCATGGACGTATAAGCGTACCGTCGAATTTTCTTACTTGCCAGTTCGATTTTGTGCTAATGGGGAATTTGGCCGCGGCCTTTTCGTTGATATCCACGCCAATGCCCGGCACCTCGTTCACCGACATATAGCCGTTCTTCATCGTAGGGCAACCGGAGAATACTTCCAGCGTCTTGTCATTGAACTGTACCGCCTCCTGAATGCCGAAGTTCCAGACAGCAAGGTCGATATGCGCATGGGCCGAGTGCCCCACCGGTGACACATCACCTGGACCATGCCAAGCCGTTTTGACGTTAAACCACTCCCCGAGCCGCGCCACTTTCATGGCCGGCGTAACCCCGCCGATCTGCGACACGTGAATGCGGATGTAGTCAAACCACTGGTTAGCCATTGGTTCCAGGAATTCATTGATATTGTTAAAAAGCTCGCCCATCGCCAACGGCACTGTGGTACTCTGGCGCAACAGTTTGAACCACTTCATGTTTTCGGGAGAAAACGGGTCTTCAATAAAGAACGGCCGGAACTCTTCGAGCTTTTTAATCATATTGATCGCATTCATCGGCTGCACGCGCTCATGGATGTCGTGCAGCAGCTCCACCTCCTCGCCGCATTGCTTACGCACGGTTTCGAAGAGCGCGGGAATGGCTTTCAGGTAGGCATTTTCGTCCATATAATTGTCCGTAGCCCCGCCAAAGCCCGCTTCTTTGAAATCAGGTTTCTTGGTAGTGCTGCCCACCGCGCCATACCCGCCCTGCTGAATGCGGATATAGCGGTAGCCCTGCTCCTGAATCTTCTTCACGCTTTCCACCGTTTCTTCGGGCGTGCGCCCGTTCGCATGCGTGTAGCACGGCACCGCGAAACGGACTTTTCCGCCCAGCAACTGGTACAACGGCATTCCGGCGCGTTTGCCTTTGATATCCCAAAGTGCCTGGTCCAGGCCGCTCAACGCATTGTTCAGTACTGGACCATTCCGCCAATACGAGCTCACATAGGCGGCGTGCCACATGTCTTCGATATTGTCGACGTCCCTTCCGACGCAAAATTCGTTGAGATAGGTATTGATCGCCACCAACACTACTTCGGCGCGCTGCGTGAAGGTGGCGCAACCCAGCCCGTACAATCCCGGCTCGGAGGTTTCGACCTTGACTACAATGAGGTTGGACCCCTGCGGTGCTGTCGCAATGGCTCGAACGCTTTTGATCGTGAGGGGTTTCATCGCTTTGGCATACTGCGGCGTTTCATAGTTGGCGGCGCGGGCGTTGGAAATGCCTCCAAACAGCCCCAGTATCCCCGCGGAACCGCTCAGTCCCAAGGCTCTCATCGTGTCCCGGCGACTCATTCCGTTCTCTTTCATCTGTATCAGGTTAAAGGTTTAAGAATTGCTGCAATTACTTTTTATCCCACCATATCCTGGTATTCAAATCATTAGGCCCCTGGCGTGCGTTGGCGTCATTCACATTCTGCAAGTTCACGACGATCTCGCTATCGGGGTACGGCATTCGACGGATGAAGTCCTCCTTGATCTCCGAACCGGGATAAGGGTTCTTTTTCAATGCAGGGAAGCCGCTTCTGCGGAAATTCGCCCACGATTCGTTGCCGTCGAGGAACGTAGCTACCCAGTATTGCGTGTTGATCTGCTCCAAAGCTTTGGCTTCATCGAGCGGGTGCGCTTTCAGGTAGGCCAAAATTGCGTCCTCCTTAATCGCCGCTTTGGGATCATATAGGGCCATTTGTTCGAGGTTGGCGCGTATACCTTTGCCATAATAATCCGCCGCCTTGCCCGTCACCCACCCGCGCACGGCCGCCTCTGCGAGCAGAAGCTGCACCTGTGCGTAGGTAATGTGAAATTCCGGCGCATCGAGCTTCAAAACGGTCGTGAGGTTGATCTGCGTAAAGTCCCACAGGCTTACCACGCCATTTTCGGCCAATACACTGTTGATCGTCACGTCGTTATAACCCATAGGCATCCCGATCTGCACTTTCGGATCGGATGAGGCACGATCGGACGACTGTTCCGGTCCGCCCTTCGCGCCCACATACCGGACTGCGAACACAGGCAAGCGGGGATCGTTGTTTTCTTTGAGGTAATTCACAAATGGCGCAGCGAGATAGAAGTTGGTCTTCTCTCGTGCCGCCAGGTGATTGGCTATGAAATTATTGTAAAGCGAAGTGTGCCGGATGACCGAATTATCCGCATTGCTTTCAAAAACACCGCCGGCTAAGGCTTTGATCACGTAAGCCTTGGCAGTAGCCGGATCCACTTTCGTCAGCCGCATTCCGGCGCGCAGCATGAGCGAATAGCCCAGTTTTTTCCAGCGCGCGATATCGCCGCCATAGAGAATATCGGTCGTAACCGGGTCTTTCGACACACCGAGTGCGCCCGACGCTTCTTCGAGTTCTTTCAGGATGTCCTTGTAAATGGCTTCCTGCGGATCGTATTTCGGGCGGATTTCTTCGCTGATATAGCCTTTTCCAGCGTCGAAATACGGAATATCGCCGTAGGTATCGGTCAGGATCATGAATGCGTAGGCTTTCCAGATCCGTGCGGCATTGTAGATATCGGCGCTCAACGGATCATCCTTGGTTTGCTCGGTAACGGCTACGAGCTGTTTGATCACATTCCGATAAAAATTAACCCAAACCAACGGCGAGTTGGAATTGTTCAGCTGGTTGTAATTCCCTCCGGACAACGAGCTTCCGTACGGCGTAATTACCTGCTGTACAATACCAAAGTTATAGCAGAGCATGCCCAGCGTCGACACGCCGTCGAGGTAAGTAGTGGCGATGATCGCCTTGTTCAGGATCAGGGAAGGTGCCAGAGAGGTCGGGTCGACTTTGTTGGTATTGATCTCGTCAAATCCTTCGTCGCAACCGGTTATGAACGTCAGCGACAGGGCGAGCGCCAGCATATATTTGAATGTAGCTTTCATAGGTTCGGCGGTTAGAATTTTACATTGAGGTTGAAACCAATGCTGCGCGTGGGCGGCAAACCGGGCCAGAAATCGAGGCCGGTGGCATTATCCGACGAGTTCAGCACTTCTTCCGGGTCCATATTCTCCGTCCATTTCTTGATCACGAGCACATTGTTCGCGACAGCACTTAGCCGCAAGCCCTTCACAAATGCTTTTTCAGGCAGCAGTTTACCCAGGTCATAGCCTAATGTCAGCTGACGCAACTTCCAGAAACCTGCATTCTGAACAAAATCCTCATTCACCCCCAGCGGGTTAATGGACTCGTAGAATGGCTGCACGGCTGCTTTCGTTTGATTCATTTCACCGTCCGGATTCACCCCGTTCCCGATTACATAGCCTTCGGCGCGGCCTGGTAATGTACGTTTCGACAGTCCGTGACGCATGTAGTTGATGTTCCGTCCGGCAATCATTTTATGGCCCAGTTTGAAATCCACCAATGCAGAAAGCATGATGCCTTTGTAATTAAATGTGTTGGTAATCCCACCAAAATACCTGGGCAATGCATTGCCGACGTTCATCAATGTATTGTTTCTCAAAGGCATACCGCTGTTCTTATCGAACACCTGCCTGCCTTGTGCATCGCGCAGGTATGTGAATGTATAGAGCTGGCCGAGCGGCTTGCCTACCACCATATTGAGCGTCCGGCCACCGCCACCTCCGACGGTAATCACAGTATCTTTCTCAGCCAGGCCCAGTTTCAGTACTTTGGAAGTGTTATAGGACACATTGAAACTTATATCCCAGGTAAAGTCCTTGGTCTTCACCGGAGAGCCCGTCAGCAACAGTTCGATACCCTTGTTCATACTCCGACCGACGTTGATCAGCTGCGCGGTGTAGGAAGAAGCGTCGGAAATCTGCGCAGCAAGGATCTGATCATCAGTGGTTTTATGGTAGTAGGTTAAATCAAAGCCAAGCAGGTTATTGAACAACTTCATTTCCAGACCTGCCTCCGCTTCTTTAATGCGGAGCGGGCGCAGGTTTTTGTTCGGAACGATAGACGCGTTGACACCGCCCACCGGCACAGCCTGGCCCGACGGGTTCGGGAAAGAGTTGTTATCCACCGCATAATACAATGCATTGGAATACGGGTTCACGTTGTCGGAACCCACCTGCGCGTAAGCCGCACGCAGCTTGCCGAACGAAATCCAGGCCGGCAGGTTCGGGAACGCCTGCGAGAAGATGAAACTACCGGTTACCGATGGATAAAGGATGCTGCGGTTCTGAGGCGCGAGTGTTGAGAACCAGTCATTTCTGGCCGTTACGTTCAAGTAGATGAATTCTTTCCAGGAAATGGTGGCTGCGCCGTACAGCGAGTTGATTTTCTTCTCAGAAAGGCTGTACAACGGATTTTTGACGCGACCGTTCATCACCGTGTACAGGTTGGGTTGAATGAAATCCTGCACCGTAACACTGTTGTAATCCATCCGGGCATAGCGCTGGTTACCGCCTAATGTCACATCCAGGCCTATGTTGCCGAAGGTATGATTGCCGCCGAGGATAAAGTCGAAGTTGCGCTCGGTATTGCGGCGCACATCTTGTGTAAATGAGCCATTTACGTAACCCACCGGCGCTTTGGCGATCGGCGCATAGCCGTTGGGAATGTTGTAATCCTGGCTGCGCACGTAAAAGTCCTGGGCGCCGCGGAGTTGCAGGTAAAGCCAGTCGGTAAACTGGTATTTCAAAGCCACATTACCAAACAGGCGGTCGCGGGCAATGTTCTCGAAATGGTGGCTGAGGGAATAATAAGGATTATTGCGCACCAGGAAACGCGAAAACACAAACTCATCGCCGTTCGCTTTGGTCTGATTTTGCTTCAATGCTTCGAAAGGCATGGAGTTAGCGAGCGTGAAAATGACCGTCGAAGTAGCAAAGTCCTGGGTATCAATCTGCGGGGGATTGGTGTTCTTCTCTTTGGAATAATTGATATTCCCGAAGGCGGTAAGGCGTTTGGAAATGTTCTGTGTAAAACCCAGGTTCACCACCTTCCGGTTAAACTTGTTATTTTCGACAATGCCCCGGTTATCGCTGTTGGCCAGCGACAAACTGAAACCGCCGTTGGGGCCGTTGTTCGAAACGGTGATGGTGTTGGTCATGTTCGTTCCGGTGCGGTAAAATTTCTTT
>DATMSL010000070.1:0-5203 GCA_035565435.1 Dyadobacter sp.
TTCGGGATTTGTTTAAATTTGCGGGCTGATCAGTAAATTATCAGATCCCCGATATGAAGCCTGCTTTCTTTTCGAAGTACGAATGGTGGTACCATCTCGCGATGATGCCCGTCTGCTTCGCGCTGGGCAATTACTACCTGATAGGGGAACGGTACTTTGTGCATTTGCCCACCTTCCTGACGGCCTCTTCGCTGGCCTTCGTGCTCTACTGGTCCTCGGTGGTAATCCTGACGATCGTTATCCGGAGGACGGCCGGCAGCGCAGCCGAAGGGCAGATCCTTGAACAAATGCTAAAAATGCTCTGGAAGCTGGCAGCCATGACGGTGTTGCTGATGGTTTTCGATCTCTGGATTTATAGTCTGGTACCGGGCCTCGACGTCGGTTTCAGTTGGTCGAAAATCTGGCCGGTGGCGCTCGTTGGCTTGCTCTGCGATGCATTCATTTGTGCATTGCTTGGTTTGTTTTACGCATTGCAACAATGGAAAAATGACCAGGCCGACGATGAGAAATTGGCCCGGCAGTCGTTGGAAGTCGAGTTCGATGCATTGAAAGGCCAGGTTAACCCGCATTTTTTGTTCAATAGCCTCAATACGCTTTCATCGCTCATCAGTGCCGATCCCGCTCAGGCAGAGGACTTTGTAGAAGATCTCGCCCGCATTTACCGATACATGCTGCAAGGCGGTCGTACGGAATTGGTACCGCTACAATCCGAGCTCAGTTTTCTGGAAGTATACGTCCGGCTGCTGAAAGTCCGGTATCACGGTGCATTGCTCGTCGAACTCCCCGAACGTTGCCCCGCCGATCTGATGATTCCGCCGCTGATGCTGCAAATACTGCTCGATAATGCGGTTCAATACAATGTGCTGTCGCCCAGTCGCCCGCTAACGGTCGCGATCAGCCTCACCGGCGATCGGGCTGTCAGGATTACCAATAATGTACAGATGCGTCACCGCACCCTTGGCGCCACCGGGGTCGGCTTGCAAGGGCTTTCGGCTAAACTGCTGACTTTCACGCCCCGAAAATTGGAGATTGCAGAAAATAGCGAAACGTTCTCCGTGACAATTCCGCTCCTCCCCGATGCAGCCCCGGCGCAGGTTCCGGTACAATGACAATTCATTGCAATAAAAATGCAGTTGATGCAACTTCTGTGCTTGCCGTTTCGCGCATTACACTATTTTTGACATTGCCGCAATGGAATTGCCGCAGTGGAACTGCCGCAGTGGAACTGCCGCAGTGGAGCTCGGTAAAACTTAGCAAGCCTGTAACAGGCCGCGGCTGCCTAACCATGAAGAAAAAAGCATTGTTTGAAAAACTTCCGGACAAAATCCCTTCGGGAAGCGTACCAGCTTACGCCGTGGCTGTGTTGGTATTCCTGCTGTTTTTCAACTATATCACCGTCGGAACGCATGTTTTCGGTGATATTGGCCTGTTCCTGAAAGCAACATTACTGAGTGCAACGCTGCTCGCTGCAGCCTATGCCGTGCAGTTACGTGCGGCTCGCTACATTACGGCCTATTACAGCGATTTGCAGAAAACACTCATTCGCGTCGCATTGTCCATTTCGGCCTACGCGGTGATTTCAGGCGTATTCGTGCTGCTGACGGCCTGGCTTTACATCGACAAGCGGTTGTTCGCATCGACGCTGACCGTCCACACACTGGTTATGATTTATATTGTGAATCTTGCCGCGATTGTGCTGGTCACTGGTTTGTGGGAAACATTCGATGCCCTCGCGCGCTGGCGCCAGCACGAGATTAATACCGAGCGGATGATGAAAGAGCATGTAAACGGACAGCTCGAAAGCCTGAAGGCGCAGATCAGCCCGCATTTTCTTTTCAATACATTAAACTCGCTTTCTGCATTAATTGGCGAAGACGCGGAAAAAGCGGAGGAATTTGTAGACGAAATGGCGCGCGTTTACCGGTACTTGCTGCAAACCAACCATTCTTCCGTCGACCAGGGCGATTTCGGGCAGTTAACAACGTTAAAAAAGGAACTGTCGTTTATTGAATCATATGGACATTTGCTTAAAACGCGCTACGGCGACGGTATGAAGCTCTACATCCATGTCGAAGCGTGTTTCCTGGATAGCCGCATTCCCCCGCTGACATTACAGTTGCTGGTGGAAAATGCCGTGAAGCACAATGTGATCCGCGCCAGCAGGCCGCTCACTATTTTCATATTGAGTACCGTGGACGGGCAATTGATGGTGCGGAACAACTTGCAAAAGAAAAACCTGACGGCGGGGGCAGAAAACATCGAGTCCACGCACGTTGGACTGACCAACATCATAACCAAATACCAACTGCTCAGCGAGTACCGGCAGGGCTTGCCTCAGCCTGTGATCGAAAGCAACCACGAGTTTTTTACAGTAACCTTACCACTGATTTCCTGAAAGTTATGAATGCGCTTATCGTTGAAGATGAAGATTTGTCCGTCCGCCGCCTGAAAAAAATGATCGGGGAAGTAGCGCCGTCGCTGGATGTGATGGGTGTTACCGACAGCATCGAACAGACAGTGGAATGGGTACACGAAAACCGCGCGGCCGGCAAAGCCGATCCGGACCTGATCTTCCTCGACATCGAGTTATCCGACGGCCAGAGCTTCGAAATTTTCAACCGGATCGAAGTGACGAGTGCGATCATCTTCACGACTTCCTATGATGAGTACGCATTGCAAGCCTTCAAACACAACAGCGTCGACTACCTCCTCAAACCCGTACACCGCGACGATTTGCAGCGGGCTTTGCAGAAATATGAAAAAATGAAAAGCCAGCCCGTCGTCGATCACTCGCTGGCGGGTATCCGGAAACTGTTGGAAGATTTCAAAAAGGCGTCGTCCGTCGAGTACCGGCAGCGCTTCCTCGTGAAGCAGGGACAGAAAATGCTCTCCATTGAAGTCGGAGAAATCGCCTATTTCTTTACCGACGACCGTTACAGCTTCTTCATGACTGATTCCAACCAGAAGATGCTCGTCGACTACACCCTCGACGAACTTGCTGAATCGCTTGACCCCGCCCGTTTTTTTCGTATTAACCGCGGTATGATGGTCTCGCACCGCTCGGTCGACAAGATTGATCCCTATTTCGGCAACCGCCTCGCGCTCACGCTCAGGCCTGCACATAACAAGGAAGTACTTGTAAGCAGGGAAAAAGTGGGAGATTTCAAGGTATGGATGGGGAAATAGGCAAACTGGGCCGACGATATTTCGAAAATATATAACAAGCGGTTACAACCATTATGCAGCGCGAGGAATCAGGAAGTAAAATCCATGTTGAAAATGAAACAAACTCGACTGCTCCTATTCCTGGCCTTATGCTGCGCGGCATGTACCGAATCCGCCACAGAACCGGAAATTATCATCGATCCGCCGGCAGAACCGGTGATTGTTGCTGCGCACTTTTACTTCACCGACCAGTCGCATTACAAAGTCGAATACCACCGCAATCCAATCGGCTTGGTTGAAGCGGAAATCCAGTTTAAGGAAAACGGAGACACGCTCTCCGTGAATAGGTACAAATACGTTAATTACCAGGTGGCAGAGCAGCAAATCGGCACCAACCCCAAAATAGCGGGGTTTACCTACCAATATAAAGGCGACACGCTCATTGCCGCGGAATACAAGGAGTCTGCCACAAATCCGAAGCCGCAACATTTTACGAGGACCTATTCCTATCCCGAAAAGAACGTCGTGCGGATTGCCGAACAAAATATGGTCACCAAAGTGGTGCAGCACACTTACTTGTATTTTCAACAAGGCAACGTTGTCAGGACCAAAACGCTCGACCCTCTTACCGACCACGTTATAGAAGAGACCCAATTCGAATACGACGAACGTCCGAATCCTTATTACAACCTGACAGGCAGGGATGGACTTCCGATGTTTCGTTCACAGCGCAATGTAACCGTCGTGAAAACACTTTTCCGGAATGGTGAATCTGTCAACTCCGAAGTCAGGTATGCGTATGATTATAAAGGTCCGTGGCCGGTCAAAAAGTATCAGGTTCTGGCCAACAACCAAAAGCTGCTTGAACAGGAATACATTTACAACAGGTAACTGCACTCAGACTTTCAGTACCAACCGGTCTTCGAGCGCTGCGTTCACGCCCGGCTCCGCGCGTCGCTCGTGCGGGAGCGTGTAGAACTCCACAGTAATCGTGATACCATCGGCAGTCCTTTCCAGAAGCACTTTCAGAAAGCCATGTTTGGTGTCGCAGCTATATTCGAGGTTGACGCCTTCAAATTCCGGCAGGTCGCTATGGAAGCGGTAGTCGCTGGTGTAAGCAACGGGGTGCAGTTCGTCGTAGCCGCCGCTGCCTGCTACGATGAAGGGCAGTACCCGGCCAGCACGACCCTTGTAATGCCGGCTGAAACGCTGGTAATTATGCACGTGCCCGCTGAAAACGATATCCGGATAAATGCCGGTTTCTTCAAAAACGCCTTCCAGCAGTTCGATCATCGGCATGCTGGCACCGTGGTTGATATCCGCCGAATAGGGCGAATGGTGGAGGCAAAGGATCACCGCTTTATCGGGGCGTTCGCTGTCGGCGCGTTTGAGTTCATGAATCAGCCAGTCGCGTTGCTCGTCGGTCACCACACCGAACTTCGGAACGTTGCTGTACATCCCGATGATATTCGCCAATGGCGTGAGAAGCGTCCAGTACACGTTGGGCTGCACCATGCTCTTGCGTTCCGCATTGCCGCTGAAAGGGACAGTTCGTCGTTCGGTATCGCAGAAAACCGTCGTAAATGCATCCAGACTGTTGTAGCGGACGCGGCTGTCCGGGTTAACGTCGCTGTCGTGATTGCCCGGGATGGCGAAAATCGGGCCCGGATATTGCTGATAAGGCTCGAAAAACTGGCGCTGGTACTGGCTCGCCTCGCCGAAATTGTAGACCACATCGCCCAAATGGAACAGGAACTGGGGCTCATACCCCGTTTTTTCGGTCGCCTTAAACTGCTTCACCATCTCTCCTACCACCAGTTTCTGAAAATCCGGCGTGCGGATACTCCCGGTATCGCCCACCATATGGAACGCCAGCTTGTTCTGGTCGGGCACCGGGTCAACCGATTCAAGATCTAGATGATAAGGATATTTCCCGGACGGTTTCGGGGCAGGCTGGTACTTGAATGTATCGTCGGGAACGTCTCTTTTGAAAACGGGTTTGGAGAATTTCTTGGAAAAATCTGATTTCATTACGGAT
>DATMSL010000071.1:0-1592 GCA_035565435.1 Dyadobacter sp.
ACAAAAAAAGACGCCACCGGAATCCGGCGACGCCCCTTATTGCAAACACTCCTGATTAGTCTTTCTTACGCAGGTACACGTTATTGCTGATCGATTCCAGCTTCACATCCGGCCCGCCGCCATTGATTTTCCCTTCGAGCAAATAGCCCACGATCGGATTCTTCTCTTTTTTGTTTCCGAAATCGATATCCAGGTCGGAGTACACTTCGCCGGTAATGGTTTTCACGGCTACATTCGCACCCTTGGATTTAGGCCAGGTCATGTCCACGAAGCCGCTAATCGTTTTGGCAGCCACGGCCGCAGTAGCGCCCTGAATATCGATATTCCCGTTGATGGTTTCGAGTTTCAGCTTGGCCTGGCGTGGCAGGGTTACCTGGTAGTTGATCTCGCTGCAAACGTAATAGCGGTTCTTGCCGTCGTCGCTGCTCCACGTGCTCTTTTCTCCCGGACAGTCCTCGCCCTTACCTTCCTTTATCTTTTCCTTGTCGATGTCGGTTTTTAGGACAATTTCGTTCGCAGTAGTCATATCGGTGACCTGAAATGCATCATTCAATTTATTCTGATTGATTTTCACGGACATGTGCACCAAAACTTCCTGCTTATCCCAATAGCGCACCCGAATGCTGTCGCCGAAGCGCAGATTGAGGTTTACCGTCTTGCCTGATTGGTACGGCAGGCTTTTGTCGATGATTTTCTGGGCAAATGCGGACGTGCATATCGCGCCCAGGATGGCTGATAACAAAATCTTTTTCATGGTAATAGATGCAGGTTTTAGGTGTTATTTCTGCTTGCGGATATAAATGTTGCTGCTGATGGTATTGAGGGTCATCTCTACGCCTCCGCCGTTGATCGCCCCGTCGACATTGGCCATACCGCCGACTTTCGACATACCATCCTTGGTACTTTTCACCCCGAGATCGAAATCCGTGTACATTTCGCCGTTGATCGACCGCAATTTCAGGTTCGACTTCGCAGCCGCCGGCAACGTAATGTCCACATCCCCGCTGATCGATGAAATGGCCGTCGGCTTTCCTTGTGCGAGTGTCGAGAAGGTCGCTGTTACCTCGCCGCTGGTGGTATTGGCTACCACAGGTCCGGTAATATTGTTGAGGACAATGTTGGTATTGTTTGTTTTGATTTCGAGGTCGCCGTCCATATTCGAGATCGACAGCCCGGATCCTCCCTGCCAGTTGGTTTCCACGAACTTCACTGCCACCTGCCGGGGCAGTTTGATCGTGTACTTGATCGACTTACGTGTCGCTTTCTCGATTTTCAGCCCCGAAGCATCGGGAGTTACCGACAGCCCGATACCCGAGTTATCGACCGCCGTGTAGTACAATGGTTTCAGCCCTTTCGCACGATCGGGCGGTGCCTCGAAACCTGACGATGCCTGGATAATGACCTCGTCGCCATTGTACCCTTCGATCTTCACCGTGCTGGCCGAAAGCTCGAACACCACTTTTTTATCCTTCGAATTGGCCAGTTTGGTCTTGTATTCGGGCGTTTGAGCACACGCAATGCTGAGGCTCCAAAGGAAGCCCGCACTGATTAACAGTACTTTTTTCATGGTTATTTATTATTAGGATTTATTT
>DATMSL010000072.1:0-4473 GCA_035565435.1 Dyadobacter sp.
AATGCCCACAAGAAGTACCATGTGCTTCAAAGTAAAACCCGCGTTTGGGAAACCCACAATGATCTGACCCCGCATTATCGCATCCTATTTATCCGCAGGGGGGAGGGGCATTTCAGTCTCGATGGGAAATTGCATGATTATGCCGAGCATGGCGTCATTCTGCTTCGCCCCGGCCAGCATCCCATATTTCAGGAAGATAGCAGCGCCGAAATCTTCGTCATCGCATTTGATACCTGGCTTTCTGAGGACTTTTTGCAGAAAAAGGAGTTCAGCCCCGATTTTGCGGACATTTATAAACAAGCCGAACACCTATGCGACGGCCTGCGCCTTACCCAGGGCAAACCTCTGCAAAACGAGCGTGACGCCCAGACTATCACCTACCTGATCAACCAGATCCTTTTCGAAATAACCCAGCAGCCCACGTCGCATAACAAGCTCATTCGCGGAAGTATCGACCTGATTGTGACCATTCTTGCGCGGAATAATTTTGAGAGTAAAAAAGTAGAAGAAGCCACTTCGAAGCAGCGTCTCGCCGGAGCGATTATCGAATACCTGCGGCAGGAATTGCATCAGAACAAGAATATCCGTGTGCCCGAGCTGCTTATGCGCTTCAATATTTCGGAAGATGTCGCCAACCTCTGCGTGCTTAACCAGACGGGCATGTCGCTCCGTAACTTCATTTTTAAATACAAGGCTGATCTTTTCAAAAGCAGAATGCTGAAAATCGACATTTCGGAACTCACCGGCTACTTGCAATCGGGCGGTCAGCAGACGCAGCATTTGGCTGTATAAACTCGCGCTTTGTACGTGTGACTTATTTTACGGAAGCAGGTGTTTTGCCGATTTTTGGGTAAAAATCCCGACCTTCGCGCATTCGATAACACACATACTTCCAGTAGTTTACGTATGAGGCGATTCTCCATTCTGCTTATCCTTTTTGCATTCATTGTCAGCCCGGTTGCCGCGCAACAGGAAGCGCCGCAGACGTCCTTGAACCATTATATCGAATTTCTGAGCCAGTCGTCGGAGCAGGTTATCCGCCGGTTCAAAATGCTTCGTGACTATCAGGACGATGTAACCCGCTACCGTAAAAAGGCAGATTATGGCATGCGCTTGCCGTCGTCGGGGCCATTGGAAGAATATTATTACCAAAAGGCAACACACGGTTTGGGCATTGAAGCGGGGAAGCGGAAGCAGTTGAACGCTGGGCTGGAAAATGTCTGGCAGGGGCTTAATAAACTCGATGAAACCTGTAAAGCGCTGGAAACTTATGTGCGCCTGAAAGATTACGAGCGTGACAACCTGAAAAAATCCGATGCGCTGGTCGCGGAAATACAGTCGCTTTTTGAACGCTATGCACACGACAAAAACGCATTGTACACGCAAATCAGGCAGGTTTACACGGGTGTTCAAAATCGCCCGGCTACCGATCCTTATATTGTAACAGAGAAGGCCATGGGCGAAGTAATCGCCGCCCAACAGCGGTTACTGGATGCATTACCCTATTATCTGAATGAAGAAAACAAAGCCGAATGGCCGGTAGCGCTCGTGCGGCAGAGCATCCTGGATGATGAAAAGGCGCTCGCGACCATTGGCAATACGGCTTCCCAGCTGCAATATCCGGCGTCGGATATGGTGGGTACTTTCAAATCGGCGCTGGCTTCGATGCAGGATATCAAACGGCGGGCGCTCGACGATCACAACTTTGCGGCGCAACAATCAGCTCATCATGGTAATGCGGTGTATTTATCGCTGGTGGAGCAGTTCAACCACGATATGCTGGAATTTTACAAGGCGTTTGTCGGGTACAGCAGGCCGGGGCATTTACTGTTGAACTACCCGTTTTTCAGTCCGGTCGTGAGGGCGGGAGGTTCGGCCGGTGTAGTTTCTACCGGCAAAAGCACCCCGCCGTTTCAGGACAAGTCTTTTCAGTCATTGAATGTTAAACAAGCGACTGCTCCCGCCAGCGCGGCAGTGGTCAGGACTTTAAATCAATATGTTGATTGGATCAACGAGTCGTTGCGGCAAATGCATTTGCTGCAAATGATCGTCCGAAATTATCAGAGCTCCGCAGAATACTACCGCGATCCCGCGAAGGCGCAAAAACGGGCCAATCTGAGCTACTCACATGAGGATTTTAAGCTGCCTTCTTCGGAATATACTTTGCTGCTGAGCGCCAGTTCCGTTATTCCGGAACCTTACCGCAAATCGGTGACCGGCCAGGCGGAAGTTCTGATGAGTGTTTTGCAGGAAATGGACGGCCTGAGCATCGAGCTGATCCGCTATACTTCCGAAAAACAATACCTTCAAGACCAACTCAAACGTTCCGACGCCATTCTTGACCGCTACCTCGTTCTTTTCGATGTTTTGGATAAAAAGAAAGAGCAGTTCTACAACGACGTCCGCCGCATTCACGAAAGCTACCCCAATGCAACGCCCACGAGCTCGTGGTACATCGCGGGTAGCGCTATGCTGAAAACGATGGATAATGGCCACGACGTGATGTTCGGTCTGCGGGATTACCTGAAAGGGGAGGCTTCGAAACTGCCAGAAACCGACCGGTTGGAGGCAGATAGCCGGCAACTAATCGCAGACGAGTACAAAAACATGAAAGGACTGCAGCGCTACGGCCGAAACAATGGGCTTTGTCCATATACGCCCTATGAGGACTTGGGCGCCAATGCGGGTCGGTTTGCGGAGAACGTGCAGAAATACAAGCCGGCGACATCGGGCTATGCGGCGCACCCTTATGAGTCGTTTTACTATTTCTATAACAATGAGCTGGTTTACGAGTATAACAACTTCATAGAACTTTCGAAGGCGGGGCTCCTGAAAACGATTAACCAGCCCGATGTTTTCGCATTCCGGCGGACTACTCCTCAGAAACCGGGTGTACCTCCGGCGAAAATAGAGGAGCCGAAAATCGAAAAGCCCAAGGCTGAAAAGCCGGCTGAAAGCATAGCGCAGGTTCAAACCAACAATAGCGAGATAACTGCCACACCGAAGCCTCCTGCGCGCCAGGATGCGCGCCCGCTCACGAACGAGGGGGCGCCTGCGAATGCGCCCGTAGCGCAGGTGAAGCGCGACACCGTATACGTGGAGCGCGTGCGCGTGGATACCGTGTATGTGGACCGTAATGCACAGCTGCAAAACGTTACCCGCTCGCTCGAAGGATTTGCGCCGAACAACATGGTACTCCTGCTCGACGTATCGTCGTCGATGAACTCCCCTTACAAATTACCGCTGCTGAAACGCTCCATTAAATCGCTGCTGACGCTCGTGCGGCCCGAGGATATGATTTCCATCGTGCTATATTCCGGCAAGGCGAGGGTCGTATTGAAGCCGACTTCGGGCGCGAAAGCATCTGAAATATCAAGGATGATCGACCTGCTGCAATCCGACGGCGATACGGATGGTAACGAAGGCATTAAACTCGCCTACAAAACCGCCAACAAACAGTACATCCGGGCCGGTAACAACCGCATTGTGCTCGCTACCGATGGCGAGTTTCCTGTCAGCGACGAGGTGGTGGACATGATCCGTCAGAATGCCCGTCAGGATGTGTATTTGAGCGTTTTTACCTTTGGACGCAACGAGTATACCGGCCAGAAGCTCAAAAAATTAAGCGAACTGGGCCTGGGCTCCTATGCTCACGTAACCGAAGCCAGCGCCGATCTGCAACTGATTCTGGAAGCGCAGGCGAAGAAGCTGGCTGGGAAGTAACGCCGCGAGGGCGTCAGAGATCGGCATAATGCTTCACAAAACTGATCCAATCCGCCCCGAAAGGAACGACAAGATATTTTCCTTCCGGGGTCACGAGCAGTTTGGTCGGGTAACCGGCCACTTTGTAGGTTTTTTCAACTTGATTGTCTGACATGGCTACCGGGAAGGAAAATTGCTTTTCGGTCATGTAATTCAAGACTTTGTCCTCCGTATCGCGGCAGGCGATGGTCAGGAATGTGATCTTGTTGGCATTGGTTTTGACCGTCGAATCAAAGAACTTCTGCATCTCGGGGTGCTCCGCCCGGCACGGTCCGCACCATGTTCCCCAAAAATCGACCAACAGCCATTTGCCAGTTCCGGCTTTGCTCGAAAATTTCGACTTATCGAGCATTGATAATGTAATAGCAGGGGCCGTTTTGGCATGCTGATTTACATTTTTCATCCAGTATTTTCCAAAATCTACCTCACTACCTTTTGCCTTCACATATGCAGTTTTAAGCATCGCTTTATATTCCGGCTGTTGCAATGTGATTTGAAGCAAAGTGGAAAGCAAGTCATCCTGGTTTGCAGCATGGTTGGTGAGAAATGCGAGATACTCTTCACGGAATGAGCCTTTTTCTTTTTCCAATATTAAATGCATATCATAAAAATACGCCGACATTCGGTTCGCATCGGCCAGATCAGGACTATAATCGAATGCTTTTTTGAGGTATTCTTTCTTTTTGTTGAAATCCGTTTCCTTTTCCGATT
>DATMSL010000073.1:0-1635 GCA_035565435.1 Dyadobacter sp.
AATTTCCTTCGAGCATATCCTTGAATTGCGAGAGCCGGTACAGCCCGTAAATGAAATGCTCGTAAGGCGCATAATTTTCCTGCCTGTCAGCCGATAAAAAAGGGTTTTCCCAAAGCCAGAGGCCTTTTGCACCGGAAAAGAACGGGAAAATCGCTGTTGCTTCCGCCATGAAATCGGTGATCAGCGGGATGTTTGGGTCATAGCTGTCGTGTACGCGCAGCCACACGAAGGGGATAATCGGCTTGGTGCTCCACGCTGCATTCGCTTCGATGCTGAATAGCAGATAGGAGAGGTAATCCTTGCCAATGGGGTGATCGTAGCCGTAGTAATAGTAAGGTGAGGGCGCCAGGAAATCCATGGCATTGTAAAAGCTGCCGCCGACCTTGCCGGCATTGTCCTGCATCAGGTAATGCGTGCGCGCCAGGTTGGTGGTCCAGTCCTGCCAGCTGTTTGTGGTGATATTCAGCCAGGTGTTGCGGATGGGCACATCGCTGTAACTGGTCAGCGAAGCCTTAACACCTTTTGCGCGCAAGCGGTTGGCCGCCTCGGTGTACCACCAGCGCATATCGCGCTTGTAGGTGGCCAGAAAATCCGCATCGGACAGGTTGCGGTAATTTTGGGGAATCTGTGCGTTAGTCTTCAATGCGAGAATATCGCGGTCTTCGCGCTGCATGCGCTCGATGTCCAGGCAGACGATGTCGGTGCTGGTAACGGTGCTGGCATAATTATCCCAGTAGTTCCGGTAGGCGGCCGTATCGTTGCCCCATGGGCTTTTCAGCGCATTATCGGCCCATGGCTGGTTACCAGTTGATGTGGCCACGCCGTACCAGAGCATGGCGCGCTGGCCCGGCGCCAGCGACCCGGGTTCCGAACCGCTGAATGCCGAAATGTGGCTGAAACCATGTTTCAATGGCTGTGATTGCGTGTCTCCAAAACGCGGGCCGCTGTAAATGACTTTAAATGGAAGTGAAAACTCGGGGAATTTGCTCCACTCGATGCTATTGTTGGTTGTGACAGGGTTTAGCACATAACCGGGCTGGCAATTCTGACCATGCGTTTTTGACAGGAAGAGCAGCACAATCAGAAATACGCTGAAAAATGCCTTTGAATAGATGTTTGTATAGTATGTCATAAGATTTGACCAGACAAATTCGTTACTTTTGCAATGTCGCCAATTTCATTTTTCCGAGACGCGTAGTCCGAGACGCGTAGTCCGGGACACGGTGTTCGGGAGGCGCAACCTGCGACGCTGAATAGTTCAGTAAAAAAGAAATTGCCTTGAAACGTAAAATACAATCAACATGAAACGACTACTTCTTTTTGTTCCAGTCCTGTTTTTCTCGCTTTTGGTGATCAGCTGCGGAGACAAAGATAAGGACGAAACGCCTGAGCCGACAGCAAAGAGTAAAATACTGGTCAATTATCCTTGGAGAATGTCTGCTGTGACGGATTTGTCAGGAAAAGACATTCCTAAAACTCAATTAAGCGGCGACACAAAGTTCATTCTGGAAATGGACATTCAGTTCCAACAAAACGCGACGGTGAGAGCTTTGGATCAGACGTCAAGTCAGGTGCTCAACGGCGGCACCTGGTATCTGATCAACGAGGAGAAGGCCCTGGATATCAAAATTATAG